>JBBSZV010000040.1:0-2334 GCA_038044525.1 Nanobdellota archaeon | reverse complement strand
CCCACACGTGACGCCACGAGTTGAGCCCGCAGGCGAAACTCGTGGTAGTTCACAGGGAACATCATATTTGCGGGCGATAGTAAGATTCTCTTCATGCAGCACTAATGCTCCATGGGGATATTCATTCAATTTCAAGATCGGCTTTAAGACCGGCCGCATATCTTCCGTGTTGCTGATAGCGTTTGGGAGCAGCAATTTTACTTTATCTTTGCCCAGCACCATGCCGCCGGGATCGTATACATCCTCAACTAAAAATTCATGGGCCGACCAGGTAATCATGGCTTTCCATTTTCTGGCAATCATGGAAGTGTCGTACTCAAAATGGATTATTTCTTTCGGTACTCCAAATTTCTCAATGCCGTAACGGACTAACATATTGACGTTTCCCGGGTTCATTCCCGTGCAAAGAATGTTTCTGGCGTTATTCCATCTATGTTTTTTGGAAAAGATTTCTGAAATCAGGTTGGATATGGTTTTCTTGTTGTCGTTGATAGCGGTGTTAATGTAATCAACTCCGGCCTCGTTGGAAGCTTCAATCAAAGGAATCGAGTCTGCATCGGTTAGATCAACAACGATATTTATGCGGTATTTTTTCAGTATAGACCGATATTCTTTTTTGCCGGAGGGTAATTTTATCTCCTGATTAAGAAACACATAATCAAGATATTTGTGGTCAATATACGGGTTATCGGCTAATTTTTTGTTTTTATCCAGTAATACTAGTTTGTTGAATAAGTCCCGGTGATGCACTAGGTTATGGAGGAAAGCGTTCGCCAATCCTCCCGATGCTCCTAAAACCAACAGGTTCGGTTTTGTTTTTCGACTCATCTTTTCCCTTTTTTGATATTTCTTTGAGGTATATCTTCTAAAAATATAAATTCTTTGGTTTTCATCGCAGCTCTTGCAGGCCATTTTTCCGTCGTCAGAAAAGAAAGTTTTAAATACTAACGTGATATTCTTTTTCTCAAGAAACCGAAATTTTTTTCGTGTTTTTGCCAAAATAAGAAATTATAAAACAAAAGAGGTGGGTTTATACAATGGCAGAAGTTGTTGCAAAAGTAGGAGTTAAGAAAGTTAAAGGTTACCTATATTTCGTCGACAAGAAAGGTAATGTCGCCCGCGCTGCTATGAGCAGAGCTGGAAGAAAGAAAGGTAAGGCAAAAGTAGAAGTTGTCGCCAAAGCCGGTGTCAAGAAAGTGCCTGGATTTCTGTATTTTATCGACAGCAAGGGGCATGTTGCCAGAGCGATGATGGCCCGCGGCAGGAAAGGCAAGAAAAAAGGCGGCAAGAAGAAGAGAAGAATTTAGAGAGATTCAGATAACCTTAGTTTAGCAGATATTTATCGTTCAAATCTCTCTAATAGTGTTTTGAAGACATTGCAATTCAAAACACTCTTTAATTTTTTTTCTCTTTTCTCTTTTTTAATTTTTTAAGATCTTATGTTTTCTGGTATTTTATATCCTCACCGGCACGAAAACATTTATATATGGGTGAGATATATTCTACCATTGAAAACTAGTATTAAGTAAAACGCTAGTAGTAAAGTTATTAAAAATAAAACGAGGTGTGAAATAAATGAAGAAAACAGTTTTAGTTTTGTTGGGACTTCTAGCCATTTCTTTGGTAATCACCGGTTGTGCAGAGCCGCAAACCGTAGATTTGACTGATGAAGAAGGGAATGTTGTTGGACAGGCCGTAAGGTATTCACCAGGGAAGTATAAATCTCCTGGTGTGGTAAAACAGTGCGTGCCTAAAACAGCAGCAGAGCTTTGTCCTTTAGCAGCAACAGGCACCCTTACTGTAGGAAATGTGTTGGGAAGCGCGTGCGGGTCGTTGAGTGACGGCTGCGGCAGTCAAGTGAACTGCGGAAGTTGTGTAGTTGGAGACTTAACTGTAGCAAGCTGTGTAGCTAACAAGTGCACGAATGGGGAATTGGGTTTGACCATAGCTAAGGCTAATAAATTCGTACCGATGCTAGGGTTAGGATGCCAAGATACTGACGGCGGTGTTGTTCCAAGCGTTAAAGGAACCGTTTCTCTGCTTGACAAACTCGTGGTAGTGTCTAGCTTGTCAGACACGTGTACCGGAGGTAACCTCATCGAGCTATCCTGTTACAGCGGTGATAAACTGGATCAATTGATGGTCAATAGTTTGGTTACTTGCAAATACGGCTGTGCAGACGGAGCCTGTCAGATAGGTTAAACCTTTAGTTTTTTCTTATTTTTTTATTATATTTTTGTATTTTCGTTATTCCTTATCTAAATAAAGTATTCTGAAAATAGTACGTGGAAAGCTTAGAGGAGCGCTCTAAGCTCTAGGAATGGGTTTTTGTTT
>JBBSZV010000039.1:0-6389 GCA_038044525.1 Nanobdellota archaeon | reverse complement strand
CCGAATCAGACATCAGTATGCTGTTATTCATGTTCAACACCAATGCCACGCCGTTTAATGTCAGCGCAGTAAACCGCAGCGGGAACTGGGGAGCGTTAGTCAACTTAACCGTATTCCCGGAAGGATTGCATTCCGTAATTGTATTCGCCAACGATTCGGCGAACAACATCAATGACACTATTAACATTTCATTCACGGTGGACAGAACCAAACCATCAGTGACATTCATCCTTCCGGCGAGCGGAGCATCTGTAAGCGGCATCCAGAATATCCAAGCAAGGGTAATCGACAATGCCACAGCAGTAAATTCAGTACTATTCCAGTTCACTAATGGAACCAATCCGTTCAACAGGACTGCCAGCAATACTTCTGGAACTTGGAATCTGTCGATAGATACCACTTTGCTCCCCGAAGGCGCGCAGACCATCACTGCATATGCAGATGACTTCGCAGGAAACGTAAATGATACCGAAAGCTTAGGCATCACAATAAGCAATGTTGTGGTTACCGTTCCGGGTGGCGGAGGCGCACCGCCAGGAGGTGGAGGAGCTCCGCCGAAAGAAGTTCCCCCAGCTAAGCCAGTCTGCGGTAACGGGGTATTGGAAAACGGAGAACAATGTGATTCTGGAGAAGGATGCGCCGGTAACTGCAGATGCGATGCCGGCTACCAAACCATCCGCAGTGTAGATTGTGAACAACTGCCTCATTGCGGCGATGGAATTGCGGGAGAAAATGAAGCCTGCGATGGTGCGGATTTGAAAGAGCAGTCCTGCGCAAAATTAGGCCACGCAAAAGGAGATTTATCCTGCACTCCCGACTGTAATTTTGATATTGAGGGTTGCGTTACTTATGAAGAATTATATCGGGCTGCGAATGCAGAAATTGAGAAGACCATTAAGGAACTAAAAGGGATCATACCGCTAAAAACAAAAGAAAAAATAGATTTAGCCAAAAATTTAGCCTTGCAAAATAGATACGAAGACGCTCAGAATTTATTAACAGAAATTCAAAGCGAATTGCTGAAACTTAAACTAAAACAAGTAGTGCAGACCGGTAAAGGGATTCTCCTTGACTTGGGCGGAGTGCTGAAAGATTACAGCGCTTACTGGCTGCTGTCCGGCATGGTGATACTTACTGTTCTCGCCGGGTATTATGTGAGAGACCTGCCGATAAAAGAATATATCTACAAACTTAAACCGATCCCGCAAGTTAAAGTCGAACCATCTGCGGTAACGATGCAGCCTGGCAGTATCATACACAAACCGCTGGATGTGTGGGGCAGAAAGAGCTATCTGGACTTACAAGAGCAATTGCGGCGGTTGGATCGGTTGATCGAAGAAGTCCCTATTACCGAACCGAAAGCCAAAGCATTAAAGCTTACCTCGCTTAAAGAAGAATCCCTGCTGAAGAAAAAAACTGCGGTCGTCCAGATAAAAGATTTAGAGGAGCTGGAACTATGGGCCGGACAGATGAAAGTATTACGAACTCCAGAACACAGGATTAAAGAGATTATTAGAAAAACCACCAACTTCACTGATGCGCAGATTACTGCGGTTGTGGAAAAAATTAAGGCTGCAGAACTGCTCCGGAAAAAATATGGAACAGACCATAAGATTGCCAGCCGGCTAAAAGAATATATCCGTGCAGAAGCTAAAAATGGCGCCTCGCCGCAGCAGATAATTTCCAGCCTGGTCCGGGAAGGCTGGGATGAAGAGTCCGTAAAACCGTTTGTTCTGGCTCACTATGCATAATTATGCATAATAAATCACCGTAAACTTTATATAGCCGTCGTGCCTCTTTGAAGAGCGTAGCTTAGTTAGTAGTAATCAAAAGTGATCAAATTAAGATCAATCGAAATGAGAGGGTGAATAATCATGGAGGAGAAAGGCAAAAATTATTCTAAGGAACTGCTGGGGAAAACCATCGTATCCAAGTCCGGGAAAAAATTCGGCGAGGTGGGTGACCTTATTTTTGAAGTCGGGTCAGGAGAATTGATCCACTTATTGTTGAAGAATCCCACTTCATACACCGACCGCATGGAATTAGAGAAGACTAAGGATGGAAACATCTTGATACCCTTCTCTGCAGTCATCGCCACTGGAGATTACATCGTAGTGGCTGAAGAAGATATCGTTTAATTTTTCGTATCCTTTTTTTAGTGATTTTTATTTTGATCACTTAGTTTTAGAATACATAATAATAAAAAAATAATAAGATTAAAAAACTACCGCCTGAAAATCACCTGTTCTTTCTTCGGCCCGTTGGAAACGGCAACAACTTTGCCTTGAGCATACCTTTCGAAAAGATTTATCGCTGACTGCAGGCTGCCAGGCAGATCCTTGAATTTTTGTACCTCGCTTAGGTCTCCGTACCCATGGAATTTGGTGTATTCTGGTTCTACCTTACGCAAAAAATTGCTGTCGCGGCTGAATTCGATCCACATGCCGAAAGAGGGATGCGCATATCCGCAGCAAAGCTTGAATTCCTCTATTCCTGCCAAGCAGTCTGCTTTGGTCAAGATTAGCTTTACGTCCCGGCCGTTGATCATCTGCGCGTATCGGGCAGCCATCGCATCGGTCCAGCCTATCCTTCGGGGCCTGCCGGTGCTGGCGCCAAATTCTCCGGCAGCCAGCCTTATGCCGATCGCTTGGGTAAGCTCATCTTCTGAATTCACCAACTCTAAGATTTTTTGATCGCGGAAGTCGTATTTTATTTTGTCTCCTTCTTTAGTAAATTTAATATTATATCTACTCAATTCATTTTCTTTAGCCCTGTTTTCTTCCTGACAATATTCTTCTCCAGCTTTTCCAGCCAATTCCGTAGGAAAGGGGCCGCCGCCAACCCGGGTCATGAACGGAAATTTAACCACGCCTAAAGCCAAGTCCACATCTCTGGCAGATAGCCCAACGCCGGCAGCAGTGCCGTTCAATGACGGATCGGAAGAAGTTACATATGGATAAGTGCCAAATTCGATGCTTAACAGCAATCCCTGCGCCCCCTCCAGCAAAATCTTCTTGCCTTCACGCAGATGAGCGTGCAGCTCCTTCACCGTGTCGGTAACGTAAGGCTTAATTCTCTGCGCCAGCGGCTCTAATTGCGCCATCATATCTTCAACTTCTCTTGTAATTTGAGAGGGAGATCTAACCAAAAGTTGTGTTCCTTCTAAAACATATTTAAGCCCATTTTCCGTCGCCGCATCTAAAAACATACCTTTCCGTATTTTTTTGTGCAGGATATCCCGGTCATATAAGTCCCGGATCATGATCCCTTTTCTGGCAATTTTATCAGCATAACAAGGGCCGATACCCCTTCCAGTGCTTCCTATTCCGCCGTTTTTCAAAGATTGGTTGTTAGCTTGGTCACGGCCGATATGATAAGGCATCACTACATGGGCATCCCGGCTGATCCTTAGCTTATCGCAGTTGATGCCGTATTCAGCCAATCCGCCTATCTCTTCCACCAAAGCAGGGAGATTTATGACCATGCCGTTGCCGAGAATGGTGATCTTATCATAAACCGCACCAACGTTCAGCAGATGCAGGATTATTTCTTTGTCGTCAAAAACCAAAGTGTGGCCGGCATTGCTTCCGCCGGTCCCGCGGGCGACTACGTCAGCCCATTCCGCAAACATATCCACGACTTTGCCTTTTCCGGTTTAGCAACAGTGCTGGTCGACCACCGCCACCTCTTGAGTATTGTAAGTCAATAATTTTTCCAGAGCCATGATTTGTCCCCCCACACTAATATTGTCAATAAACTATCAAAAAACAAGGTATTTTAATAGTTTATATTATTTAAAATGAATAATCCAGGAAAATTACCGCTCAATTCTTTTCTCCCGGCTTGAACTCTTCATCCATCTTCTGGAGATAATCTTTTACTCTGCTTACCACTGAAGTCAAGATGAAACTCTCGATCTTTTCCTCAAATATTTCGGACAGGCTGTTAAACTCGGTGATCCGGTAAAGATTGGCATTCGTCTCGATCAGATGCAGGTCTTTTAATCTTTTTAACTGCCTGCGGATGTTGGAAGAAGCGATGCCCAGCATCGGCATTCCCGCACTTTTCCGCAGCGACATGACATTATTTTTAATTTCTTCCGAATGCAGTTCTTCGCGGTTTTGTTTTGCTTTTAACAGGACATGAAAAACATCCACCACTACGTCGCGTGAATCGCCGGGCTGGAGCAATCCCACGGATAAACAGAACTTGCGGACCAGTTCGCGGTCGTTCATGGTCGGTTTCTCATAACGGCGCAGAGTTATCTCTGCTAACGGCGTATCTCGGCTTATTCTTGGCATTTTAATGACCTCTTTTTGTTTTATTGCTGATCTATGTGATTCTTCTGTTTGATGCTGTTTTAGGAATGCAAATAATAAAAGGTGGTGTCTTTCCCTTTTTTGTCTCCCTTTTTATCTAAGCGTGCAAAATACATTCTTTCTAACTGGACAATATCTCCTTCCCGCGCATTTTCTAAGTTTTTTTCTCCCCATCCACTGACGACCGTCCCGTCGTCAAGAACCACTTCTATTTTTGGCAGCTTCTTGTCGGCCGGCAGCCAGTGGATTATCAGACCCTTATTGGCGGCATTTTTGTATTTTTCATAATCTTCTGAAACGAATTCCCAAACTTTTCCATTAACGATAAAGTTGCAATAATCCATCAAACGGTGAATTTTGCCGGGGCTTAATATCCGGAAATCATCTTGAGCTATGTATACGCTGCCGTTTGCCGAAAAAGTTCTTTTCCCGCGTTTAGGATAATCTGGATGCAGATTGATGTTAACTTCTTTTTTGGGCGCCCCTTTGATGCTTATTTCTACCGGGTCTTTGACAAAGAAATAGCGGTTCGCATTCGGTTCGACCACTTCACGATTGAAAGCATTCACCATTTTCCAGAATTCTTCTTTAGTCACGCTTTTGTCAGTCAAGCTCAGGCCGATTTCAACAGCAAATTTCCTGAATGCTTCCGGTTGATAACCGCGCCTCCGTAAAGCAGGAAGGAAAGGCAGTCTTGGATCGTCCCAGCCGGTATATTCCTTACGTTCGATAGCCATTCTGGTTTGGGTAGTACTTAAGGTAAACCCTTCAAAATTGATTCTTCCCCAATGCTTGTATTCTGGAGCTTTCCATCCCAGCAGTTCCATGATCAGGGCTTCTTTCTTGGCATTGTCAGCGTGATCTTTGCCGTTCAGAACATGGGTTACGCCCAAATCATGATCATCAACAGCTACAGAAAATACCATCAGTGGCCAGACGCGCTGTTCTTTTCCGGTTTTAGGATGAATATGCTCATTGATGCGCATTATCGCAAAATCTCTCATGGCCGGATTTTTGTCATGGATATCCGTCTTCAGCCGCAGCACCGCTTCTCCTTATGCATATCCGCTGAACATTTTTGCATAGCGAAGTTTGTTATCCTTAAGGTTTATTTCCCTGCAAGTACAGGCCGTAGCATTGTTTTTTAATTCGCGCCATTCATCGGCATCGCAGGTGCAGACGTACGCTTTGCCTTTATGCACTAACTGCTCGGCAGAATCATAATATATTCCCAATCTGGAAGATTGCACGATCACTTCAGCGACTTTGTTGTCTGTCAGCCAGCGGATATCTTTCTCGATGAGCTGATAGGCGCCGGGATAGATGTTTTCCGGGTTGGTATCTTCTATCCGCAGGATAAATTTACCGCCATACATTTTTGCGTATTCGTAGTTCAGTGAAGCGCCGTAGGCATGCCCGATATGCAGCGGTCCTGAAGGAGAAGGAGCCATCCTTACCACTACCTTTCCTTTCTTGGCGTTAGGAAGAGGTTTCAGAGGACCTTCTACAACCTCTTCTTTTTTCTGGTGAAGAAGTTCTGGGGCAATTTCTTTCAATTTCTCTTTGATCTGGTTCAAGGATAACCGTTCAACTTCCGGCATTATCCTTTCGATCTCTTTCAAAACTTTGGGGACATCCTCTTTTAATTTTGGATCTTCACGCAGCACTAATCCTAAAACCACATTCTTATTCACTTTGCCATTGAATCCTAAAGCGTTATTAAGCGCATATTTCAGAATAATGGTTTTCATTAACGATTAGAACATCAGATACATTCTTAAATTTTTTGATTTATATTTCTGGGCCGGACTATTTTTGCTTGTTTCTGCGGGAAATCTTAGAAACTACCCAGCTTGTGCCTGCGCCCAAAGTTCCGGCAAGGATATCATTTTGCGCATCCCATTGGTCGCCCTGCATGCCTAAAAAACCACTGCCAAACCGATTGTCATTGGTAACGACAACTGCAAGATATTCAATAATTTCATAAATTGCCTTAAAGGAAACGATGATAAGAAATGGAATCAGGTAACTCCAGATATGATTTATGTTCAGCTTTCTGGAGACGAATTC
>JBBSZV010000038.1:0-21116 GCA_038044525.1 Nanobdellota archaeon | reverse complement strand
AGATTATTCTGGAGAGCGGCCGGGATGATTTTCAGCAGCTGCACCGACCGTTCCAGACTGATCGGTTCATGAAGCGGCGATTGTTCCTGAATAAGTAGTTTTATCTGTTCTATGGTCGGATCGATAAGGCTGATCGCTTGCTCGATAAGCTGCAATTCGCTGGAAGAGACGAAAAATTCACAGAACGCTTCTTCCAACGCCTCTTCTTTAAGCGGGAAAGCCATATTCCCTTTCAGTTCGCGGACCATGTACACGCTTTCCAGATCCGCCATTTTAGGCGTTAGATGGTTCAGTTGGTGGATATATAGCATGGTCTCACATCTTTCTTCCGCTTAAAGGCGGGACCTTCGGTGTTGCCGAAGGTTTGGCTTTACGGATTTCTAAACGGTCATTTTTGCCGCAGTAGGGGCAGCTTAAGTTGCATGTCACTCCGGCTTTGTTTTTATCAGCCCTAAAATTATAATTGCAGCGGTTACAAAAATAGCCCAAGAAACTGGGGGCGGAAAGATTTTTAGTCTTGGAAGTGACTATCTCTCCTGCAGTAGCTTTTTTTAATTCACCGCAGCAAGGTTCGCAGACCAGAAGATTCTTATTTTGATCTTTCGGATATAGCCGGACTTGGTCTAAAGGAACTACCGCTTTACAACGTTCACAGGTTCTAGTTTTACGGATGTCCATGATCTTCACCCCTTTTGCTCTCCGAACTTCAAAGAAAGGATATATTTAAAGATATCTACGATGGAAAAGATAGAAATTAAGTGAATAAAAAACGGACCCGGTGAGACTCCCAAATCCTTGGGATTTGTGGTCTCCCTTAAGGATATTTGAACTCACGACCTACAGCTTAGAAGGCTCTAGCGGAACATTTCTGTTCAGTCGCCCTATCCAGGCTAGGCTACGGGTCCTTAAATCCATAAAACCCAAGATAACTTTTAAATATTTCTTTCATGGTTTCATTTTATGGGTTTCCTTATCAGTTTTGAAGAAAAGCGGGTCAAAGCGAAGGGGCTCGATAAGACCGCCAAACCGATCGAAGAAAAAGTAAAAAAGTATTTCTTTCCGGATGATTGATAATCATAATTTTGCAATATTATTTATAAATCTTCTCACAAATAACTACTGTTGGGTGAATTAAAAACGCCAGGTTGGGTTTTTCAGAAACCTTTAAATATAAAACTCCTTTTAATATTAAAATGCGTTGTAACTAATAAAATGGAAGTCGCAATAACAAAGATGTCTGAAAATGGGCAGGTAGTTATACCTGTTGAAGTGCGTAAAGATGCAGGCCTAAAGGCTTCTACAAAATTTATCGTATTTAATGAAGGCGGCAATATCTTGCTCAAAGTTATAAAAAAAGAATCTTTGCTGAGGGACCTGAAGCTGATGGAATCAATAGAACGAAGTGAAGAGCAGATTAAGCAAGGGAAATCAGTAAAAGCAGACACTTCTCAAAGTAACGAGGAAATAGATGAATTGCTGATGGCGTAAGTATGGAAATAATTTTTTCTGAAGAATTCAAGCAGGAGTTCAAGAAGATTAAGGATAAAACTACAAGATTGCGAATAATTAAACAGCTTAAGAAACTAGAAGAAATTCCCGATGCCGGGAAGCCGCTGCGATACGATTGGAAAAACCATCGTAGTTTGAGAGTGCCTCCTTTCCGCATCATTTACCGGCTGGAAGGAAATAATATTATCATCAACTGTTTTGATCACCGCAAAGAAGTTTATGATTAAAATAAGATATTGATGATCTGCTCACTCAATTCTAACTTTCTTCACAACCACATCCTCAACCGGCCGATCCTGCCCGTCAGTTTCTACTGAAACGATCTCATCCACGATATCCATCCCTTCTACGACCTTGCCAAAGACCGGATGCTTTCCATCGAGAAAAGTATTGTCCGCAACGTTGATGAAGAATTGGCTTCCGCCGGTGTTCGGCCCAGCATTGGCCATGGCGATAGTCCCGCGCACATTGCTTAATCCGGCACCAAATTCATCCTTGATCTTATATCCCGGGCCGCCGGTCCCCCATCGGGCTTGGTCTGCATCATCTTTAGACAGCGGGTCTCCGCCTTGGATCATGAATCCTTCGATGACGCGGTGAAATCTGGTTCCGTCATAAAATCCTTTTTCCGCCAAGTCAATGAAATTCTTGGTAGTTATAGGCATCTGGCTTTCTAACAATTCTATTTCAAATGTACCGAGATTAGTTTCAAATATTGCTGTTTTGTTTTTCATGACTGAACCTCCGCAGGATATTAAAAATAAAAGTAAGATTAACAATCCCGATAGTTGGATGATTTTTCTCATTTTCATGGCAGCCAAGTCTTATTGTTCTTAAGTTTGTCAGGAAGATATTTGTCTATCACAAAATTTAATCCATGCGCAGCCAGCGCCTGCTGCTCCGCCCTCGTTTTCATCTTAGCCATCTGTTCCAACGCTTTCTGCCAGGATTTATGGTGGATAATGAAAGGGTCATTCTTGATTAAATCCCTGATTTTCTTGATGTCTATCTCCTTGAGTGGATGAGTCGGCAGCTTGTAATCTACAATGTCCTGTGGGGTGATACCTATAAATTGCGCTTGCGGCACGCAGAAATATTCATTGATATGCGCGGCATTTCCTGAGCCGACTTTCAAAGTTCGGTAAATACTTCCAAATCCATAAGGATCGCCATCGGTAAAGACATATACGGGTAATTTCTGCTCATCCGCTAATTTCCTAATAAATCTTCTACATGCCCGTGTCGGGACCCCGCCCATGGAAACTAAGATGCAATTTGCTTTCTTCCAGTACTTATGCTTGTTCAAGCGTTCAAACATACCGCTGGTTTCAATGGCTAAAATAAATTTTGCTTTAGTCTTGAAGCGCAGATGCTCCCCGGAACTAGGGACGGAATATGCTCCAGAACCAAACTTAGTACAATCAATTTCTAATTCCTTTCCGGTTTCTTGATCGATATCAATGACGATGAGCTCTCCGGCAACATCTCCTCCTTTCTCCTCGGGGATAAACCCAATCTGTTCCCTGTTAACCGTCATCATGGCTTCAATGTCGTCCATGACATTGTCAGATTCGGGCTGTTCTAAGAATCGTGCATCACCCCAGTTCTTACTGACATAGTACGCTTCTCTCTTGGTCGCGATGTCGTCCGTTTCCACCAGCTGTTTAGACAGCGCCATCATCCGCAAAGTCTGCGCAAAAGTTTTTATGGTGGAAGCAGTCAAAGTCCTTTCTTTCACTCCCGGAAGCAACTTGAAATAACCCTCTTTGCTATCGTACTCTACATTGCTCAATGCTCTCAGGGGAATCTTTATCTGCGGCTGTTTCATCTTTTGGATGTCTCGCTGCATATTTTCGGCAACACCGATTATCTTGGTTACAACTTCTTTCTCTTCCACGGGCTTCTTTTTCACGGTCATGTTTAACGCAGCGTCAACTGCTCTTCTTCACTGTCAAAATCATCGTCATCTTCATCATCACCGTCAAACACTCTCTCGCTTTGCGTTTTTTTCTTGGATATTTTTTCCATTTTTTCTTCAACTCCTTCTTTCTCAGTTTCTTCGCCCTCTTCATGGCCTATTTTAGCCAGTTCAGAGTCATAATCCGGATTGTCAATACCTATCTCCTCTATTTCTCCCCGCGTGTGTTCCAGCAGGCTATATAAATTATCTTCTATTTCCTTCTTTTTTTTCTCATCCAAGCCGACAATCTCTTTTATGGCTCCGGCAACATGGGGGATGTACTTCTCGATATAACTTCTTTTTTTAGCTTCATCTCCGATCCTTCTTTTTTTATTTACAAAAGAAGCAAGTTTCCTTCCGCAGTCCTGCAACGCCAACCTTATTTCCTTGGCTATTTCTTCGTAATGGGCCAATGCTTCCTTGGACTCTGAAGTGAATGGAACCCATACTGAAGTAAGATGCACCACTACTGAACATGGTCCGGTAGGCAGTGAGTTCCTGCTCTGCTGCAGCCCGTAAGGTTTCCAGTTGGTATTCTGGATCGCGTCAGTGATTGCGCAGGCTCCCTGCTGGTATAACAGCGGAACCCGATTGGCAAATCTCATTATTCGGATAGCTGATTCCGCATCCTGCTCTCCGCCAAAAGCCAACGCAGCTTCGACGACAAAAGGATTTCCTCGGTACACCGCTGCCGGACGAGTGGCAGAACAATAAAATTCAGCATTAATCTCTTTACGCAATCCTTTCTCTAAATCTTCCGCGCCGATGGGAGAAATGCAATCGGTCGGCGGAGCGATGATTTTAGTTTTCTTGATGCCTTCGTATAATTTTTCTGCCATCTCCCGGCCGATTTGTTTAGGGTTAGTTCTTGGGAGCAGTAAAGAATTTCCACATATTTCTTTAGCTGTATTTGTTCCCACGCGCACAAATTCAGTTGTCAGGAATTGCTGTAAGGTTTTGGCTTCGGTGATCTCCAGCATCTTGATAAGGCGGCCTAATTCTATTCCGTACGGGTGCGGTTTGATCTCTTTTGGTTCCGGAGGAAGTTGGCTGGTAGAGCGGGCAAAAATAATCTGCTGCGCTTCCGGATTAGTGTAAATAATGGTCGTGTGCGGATTTACAATGGATGTTTCCTTAAGGTATTCGTCTACTGACTGCCTTCCTTTGACATAGCTGCCGTCTAAATCCACTTCTATGCGCGTGCCGTGCTCTTTTCCTTCCCATTCTGTTTCCTGTTCTTCTACGATTTGCGGCAAATTAGTCTGTGTGTCTATCTTCAGTTTTATCAGCGATGCTTTTTTATTTGCTGCTGTTTTAGAATTAATGGTCGCCGGTTTTCCGGTAGTCAATTGGCTGTACAGGACGGTCGCAGAGATTCCGATCCCCTGCTGTCCTCTCGTCGCAGAGAGCTTATGGAATTTAGAGCCGTATAACAATCTTGCAAAAATATTAGGGATTTGTTTTTTGACGATTCCCGGGCCGTTGTCTTCTACGATCATGCGGAACCGGGTTTCGCTTAATTGGATCAGCTCGACATTGACTTCCGGCAGGATTCTTGCTTCCTCACAGGCGTCTAAAGCGTTGTCTACCGCTTCTTTGACTGCGGTGAGCAGCGCTCTTCGGGGATTGTCAAATCCTAACAGATGCCGGTTTTTCTCAAAGAATTCCGCGATAGAAATCTCTCGCTGTTTCTTGGCCAGTTCTTCCGCGCTCTTCTGGGTCATGATTTCGGAAGGGGACAGAGTATTTTTAAAGATTGCGGTGGACTATTTATTGATTCCGGCGTTGGGTTCATACCCCGCAGCTTGCTGTGTAACCCAACGTGGAGTTAGAAATTCCGTCTAGAAAAATTGCGTAATGCCCCGCAGCTTGCTGAGGGGTAGCAATTTTTAGGAATTTCTTTACTTTTCTGAATTTAAGATTAAAAAATCCCCAGCAAACCCTTAAGCCGAAGCCCAAGAACCTGCTGAGGAAAAGAGGTGGTTTAGAGGTGTTTAACGACTGTGTAGGGGTACTAATATATAAATATTTTGGTAAGTATTACTAAACGGTAGTTAATGGAACCTTTTTTAAAGAACTACCGTTTTTAAGTTAATAAATGACCACTTTAACTTATCAGGAACGGTTTAAGACGCTTAAAGGAGTTTTTGACGAGTTCACCAACCGGACTTTATTTGAGCTTCAAAGCAGGGATCACTTTGATGAGCTGATAAGCCCCGTTATCGTTGGCAAGGAAAGCAATGTTTTTCTGGCCAGCAAAGGAAAGGATAAGGTCATCGTCAAGATTTACCGTATCCAGAACTGCGATTTTAACCGCATGTTTGATTATATCAAGAAAGATTCACGGTACGAATTCATGAAGAAGCATCCCCGGCAGATCATTCTGGCTTGGACGCAAAGAGAATACAAAAACCTGATGCGGGCGCAGGAAGCAGGGATCAGAGCGCCAAAACCAATCGCAGTCATGAATCATATTTTGGTGGAAGAGATGATCGGGGATAAAGAACCGGCGCCCATGTTGAAAGACGCGAAACCTAAAGATGCCGAAAAATTTCTCTCTTTAATTATTAAAGATATAGAAAAATTATATGCCGCCGGCCTGATACATGGCGATCTGTCTCCTTTCAACATCCTGAATCATGGGGAAAAACCATATTTTATTGATTTTTCTCAGGCCACCCTGACCAAAACGCCCAATTCCCGGGAATTATTGGAACGGGACCTTCGGAACGTCCTGAATTTTTTCTCCAAATTGGGCCTGAAAGAAAATGAAGAGAAAATATTAAAAAACATAGTCGAAACAGGACCAATATGAACACGAAAACTGAAGCATCTGAAGAATTTTCTTACGAGCTGAAAATTCCGGAAGAACGGGTCGCAGTGCTTATTGGCGCGGCCGGCGGGACTAAAAAGGAGATTGAACTAGAAACAAAATGCAAATTAGATATTACCAAAGAAGGAGATGTAACTATTATAGGGGATGACGGCTTATTATTATTTATAACTAAGGAGATTGTCCGGGCTATCGCGCGAGGATTTAATCCCCGGCTGGCTTTACTATTGCTGAAGCAGGACTATGTTCTGGAGATTATCGATATGAAAGATATGGCTGGCAAAAGCAAAAGTACTATGGAACGATTGAAAGGAAGGGTTATCGGAACCGGTGGAAAAGCAAGGGCTGAAATTGAGCGATTAACAGGCACCCACGTTTCCATTTACGGAAAAACCATAGGCATCATCGGAGAATGCGGGGATGTTTCTCTGGCGCGTGAAGCTATGGCCATGCTGCTGCAGGGTTCAATGCATAAGACCGTATATCAGTATCTGGAACGTAAGAGAAAAGAGATTTTATTTGGGCAGGTTGCATAAAGAAATAAGCTTTGATTTCCTTGGCTAATTAATCCTTTTTAGCACCCGATTGGTCTGTAATAGGCTGGTTTACTCGAGCTAGCCATTTTTACCCGGAATCTGAATTTTATACCAAAGCATTTATATACTAAAAGCTATAAATCGCATATCAGCCCGCCACAGAGAGTACCTGTGGGAGCACACGGCATAGCCAAGCTGTGAACTCAGGGGTTAGTGACGCGGGCATCATAATCACCAACCACAGAAAATAGCATTTACCTTTCACCATAATCACAGAATAATCACCTGGTTTTTGGATGAACTAAAGCTATTTTCTGGGTACATTAAATCAAACATAAACAACTTGGAAGAAGTTGGTCATCCATTTCATAAATTCATCAGTACGGGGCTTCGGAAGCCTTTAGTAATCAGTGGTTGAGTCTACTTCATTCTAAGATTGATAACGGAGGAAATAAAATGGCAAAAATTAGTCCGGTTGCGGCTAAATACATAGTACATTCAACTATCTTCATTGATGGTATCGTAGATAAACCAGACGTTATTGGAGCAATCTTCGGGCAGACTGAAGGTCTGCTGGGCAACGAGCTGGAACTGCGGGAACTTCAGCGGAGCGGAAAGATAGGCAGAATTGAAGTAAATGTCAATACTGGTTCCGGGAAAACCAAGGGAGAAATAATCATTCCCAGCTCTTTAGATAAGACTGAAACTGCGATCATAGCAGCGGCCATGGAGATTATCCAGCGTATCGGCCCCTGCAACGCCAAAGTCGAAGTTCAAAAAATTGAGGATATCAGAATCAGCAAACGACAATTCGTCATCGAAAGAGCAAAAGCGTTGCTGCGTGAATTGATGCAGGATACACTTCCAGATTCTCAGGAATTGTCTGATGAGGTAGCGCAATCGGTGCGTATGACAGAAGTCGTGGAATATGGCAGAGAAAAACTAGCCGCCGGTCCGGACATCGAGACCAGCGATGAGATAATTGTTGTAGAAGGAAGGGCTGATGTCTTAAATCTGTTAAAGCAAGGTTTCAAAAACGCCATCTGCATGAACGGGACTTCCTGCCCTCAGACCATTAAAGATCTAAGCCGCGGCAAATCGATTACCGTGTTCGTTGATGGAGATCGTGGCGGCGACCTGAACATCAGGGAACTTTTGAGCGTGGCCGATATCGATTTCGTCTGCAAAGCGCCTGACGGAAAGGAAGTTGAAGAATTGGCCAAGAAAGAGATTCACAAAGCCCTTCGCAGCAGGATCACTGCTGAACAGGCTAAGCTGGATTTGGGTATTGATGATCAGGGAGCATTAAAAGAACCATCTGACCGGTTAGTGAATAAGCCGTTAATCAATCGCGAGCCGCGCGACGACAGCAATGGTTACCGAAGAAATGATTCCCGCAGCCGATACCAGAGGCCGGTGTCAAGTCCGCAGCCTATCCGTGAGAAGCAATTGGCCCCTAATGAAAAAAAGATATTCAAAGAGACCATCGAAAACCTTTTCGGAACCCGCGGAGCCTGCATTTTCGACCAGAAAATGAACGTTTTCGGCAAAGTTCCGTTGAGCGAACTTTCTTCAACGGTGAAAAGTCTTAATGGCGGCATTTACGCAGTAGCTTTGGACGGAGAAGTCGACATGGAGTTAGTCCGGCTGGCGGAACGCTACGGCATAAACCATCTGATCGGAAGAGTTTCCAAAGTGACGGAAGCATCTAAAGTCAATGTGACGGTTGAAGGAGAGTTGTAAAACGGAGGAAAACAAAATGACCAGACAACAAGAATTAGGATTAAAAGAAGGACAAGTGCCGTTTGAAGGCGATTATCTTCAAAAGATGTTTGAACTAAGGCTGGCAGGATTGACTCCTTGGAGTACAGAAGATGTAATGGATGCCCGTAATAAAGTTGGAATAAACCACCCTTTATGGAACAATTACTTTGATACCGATTTCGGCATCGCCGGAACTAAAAATAGGGTGTATGTAATTCCGCATTCTAAAAATCTGCGTTCCGTTACCGCTGGGATGAAGCTTACCGCCGGCGGTCTTCCTCTTGAAGTTGATGCTTCAGTCAAGGTTTATAACCATAAAGATATGATTTTAGACAGAAATTTAGATGAAGACGAAGCTAGGAAACATCCTTTGTGGTCGGCATTTGCCGGCGGCAACCAAGACCAGTTAAATCAGTATGTTGAAAAAGCTTTCCGTTTTGGCAAGGACAAGTATGACTACAATCAGACGATGGGTATTTTTGTTCCTGTAGATAAAGAACCAATTGAGCGGGCGGTCGTGCTCAGTAGGCTTGGCGGCAGGTCTCAGGCCGGTGGCAACTATCTTCTTGTCAACCTCACCCGTTTCGTTGGGGTACGTCGTAGTGCGAACGAAGTGAGCATTGCGCCGCAGGCGCACGAAAAAAAATCTTCTCCTTTCAGAGAGGATCCGCGTTCTGATTTAGAAATTTTTTTAAGCCAGCATAATTTGTCTGAAGATGAATTATTGAAAGCGGTAGAACTTTATAATGCTGCTAAAGAACTAAAGATTTAAAAACTTCTTTTTTTCTTTTCTTTTTGTCCAATACAGCGTTCTTTACAGAGCGCTCAGCCTGGACTACACGCTCTTACACAAAAAGTGACAACGATCACTTTTGTGCACAGATGAAGCCGTTGCTTCATCTTGTGTGCTAAGGCTTGAGGCAACTCAGTCATGAAATTTTCAGAGGGGAGAGATTCTCTTCATCTGATAAGACAACTGCGACTACCGGAAGGATGAAGCAGTAAAGGGGTAATGGTATAAGGGCTACAGACGGCGGGCGGTCGTGCTCAATAGGCTTAACAACAGGTCTCAAGCCAATGGCAACAATCATCTTAACAACAACACCCGTTTCGTTGGAATAGCCCGGGCTGGTATTGGTTTTTAAAATGATTAAAAATTACACTATTTCTCTTTATGGTCAAGTATGTTCTCTGGAAAATCTTCAAGCCGCTTTCAAAAAAGCACGTAAAGGTAAGACCAAAAGACCAGATGTTCTGGAATTTGAATCAAATTTGATGAACAATCTTAGGCAGTTGCGTGCTGATTTGCTCTTTCATTCATATCGGCCCCAGCCGCTTACTACTTTTATCATTCGCGATCCAAAAACTAGAAAAATAAACAAATCCGCCTTTTGTGATAGAATAGTGCATCATGCTCTTTGCAATATCATTGAACCGATCTACGAAAAAATTTTTATTTATGACAGCTACGCTAATCGTAAGGGCAAAGGAACACTAAAAGCTGTAGAAAGATTTGATGAATTCAAAAGAAAAGTTGCTATTCCTCACTCAGATTATATAACCGGTTACTGCTTTAAAGCAGATCTTAAGCATTACTTTGAGACAGTTGATCATGGCATTTTAATGCAAGTTCTCAAGCGAAGAATAAAAGATGATAATATTATGTTCTTGCTAAAAAAGATACTCGCTAATTATAATAATGGTGAACCCAGGAAAGGTATGCCTTTAGGTAATCTAACCTCTCAATTTCTGGCAAATGTATATTTAAATGAATTAGATCAATTTGTAAAAACTAATCTCAAAGTTAAATACTATATTCGTTATGTAGATGATTTTGTGATTTTGCATAAACAGAAGGAAACCTTGGAATTCTACAAAGGGGAAATTGATTTATTCTTACGACAGAAGCTAACGCTAGAACTTCATCCTTTAAAATCAAAAATAATCTCCCTTAACAAAGGTGTTACTTTTTTGGGATTTAGAATTTTCTATCATCATAAGCTATTGCGTAAATCTAATTGGCGAGCCGCCAAAAGGAAAATTATTTCTTTGAAATACGATTTCGATAATAATATGGTTGATTATGATAACGTTTACGATAGCATGACGGGATGGTTTGCCTACGCTAAACAAGCAAATACTTATCATGTGAGAAGAATGATGGGGGAAAAATTAGATCAATTCTTTCCTAATGAGTTGTCCAGCATTGAACTAAGAAAAATAAAAAAACTATCTGCAAACAAAATTCAGGCGTATTGTAAAGCATAACTAAAACAACCGCAACCTTTTTATCTTTCTTTTATTTTAATCTTGTTTATGGTGTTTGATGTAATTATCGGCCGCTCTAAGAAGGATGTGGAGACGTTCGGAAAACGCGGAACCGTCTTTCTGGGCAAGCAGTACGTCCAGATGGGGCAGACCACTTCTATCTCTAATCCGGTGTACATGGATGTTGCCGGTTCGCATGTTGCATTTATAGTGGGAAAACGCGGAAGTGGAAAATCGTACACTATGGGTTCCATCGCCGAAGGCCTTACCGATCTGCCGTTGGAAATAAAGCAAAACCTTTCCATCGTGCTTTTAGATACCATGGGCATTTATTGGACCATGAAATATCCCAATTTCCAGGATGCAGAACTGCTGAAAGACTGGAACATGGAAGCGAAGGGATTGGATGTCAAAATATATACTCCGGCGGGATTCTACTATCAATACAAAGAAGAAGGGATCCCCACCGATTTTCCGTTTTCCATCCGCCCTCTTGACGTCGGCCCCCATGATTGGTGCACCGCTTTCAATATAGATCCCAACTCTGCCGAAGGGGTGCTCATCACCAAGACGGTGCAGGATTTAGCCAAAAAAGAAGAAAGTTATGAACTGGATCTGCTTATCGGCTTGGTAAAAAATGATCCGGAAAGCGATCATGTAGTGCGAAGCGTAGTCGTAAACCAGTTTGAGAAAGCCAAAGGTTGGGAAATATTTTCTAAAGAAGGGACTCCCTTAAAAGATCTGGTCGCTCCCGGGCAGGTGACGGTCTTGGACGTCAGTCCTTATGCTACTATGGCTTCCGGCTGGGAAATTAAAGCGTTAGTGGTCGGTTTGATCTGCAGAAGCTTGTTCAATCAGCGCATGTTAGCCCGAAGGACGGAAGAATTCAAGACTGTCGATGCAGCCATGCATTATTTTGCCAAAGAAGCCGAAGCAAAAATGGAAGAGCCGTTGGTCTGGCTGGCATTAGATGAAGCGCACGAATTGCTTCCCAAGGAAGGAAAGACCGCCGCTACCGATGCGCTTATCACTATCTTGCGTGAAGGAAGACAGCCGGGCATCTCCTTGATACTTGCTTCCCAGCAGCCGGGAAAAATACATACTGATGTCATGACTCAATCTGACATAGTCATAGGACACCGTCTTACCGCCAGGCTGGATGTGGATGCGCTCGGGCAGTTAACTCAAAGTTATATGCGTCAGGGATTAGAGCAGGAGATGGACCATCTGCCTCGAGTGAAAGGCGCAGCGGTTATTTTTGATGATGCCAATGAACGCATCTTTCCGATCCAGCTCCGCCCGCGCTTCACCTGGCACGGCGGCGGTTCTCCGACCGCCATCTCTGCGAAGAAAGAATATTTTGTTAAGAGTTTGGAGCAGCTAAAGAATCTGTGAAATTTTTAATGGTTTTTTCTCAGAATAAATTTACACTTTTATATTTTGTAGCCTTTTAACCCTGTTCACAGTAGATGGGTGTGTGCTGAACAATTCCAGAAAGGCACTTGCTTTCAGCGGATTGGAAATAAACATATGCGCGGTAGCTTCCGTTTTCCCCATTCGGGCAAAGGGATGGTTATGGACGTTTTTCTCAATCTTCTGCAGCGCCGATGCCAACGCTAAAGGCTCTCCGCTTAGTTTTGCTCCGGTTTCATCAGCCAAATATTCTCTGGATCTGGAAATAGCCAACTGGATGATCATGGCCATGATTGGAGCAATTATTGCCAGCACCAATAATTCTATGATATTTCCATTTTGATTTTCATTATTTTTACCCATGCCGCCGAAGATAGCTGTCCACCTGGCCATCATGGCGATGTAGGAAATGACGCCGGCGATAGTCGCCGCGACAGTAGAAATAAGTATATCTCTGTTTTTGATATGTCCGATTTCGTGGGCTAACACGCCCCGCAATTCTTTTTCTTCTAATATCTGCATGATGCCAGTCGTCACGGCAACAGCAGCATGCTGCGGGTTTCTTCCAGTGGCGAAAGCGTTGCTTTGCGGCGTATCCACCAGATAAACTTTAGGCATAGGTATGCTGGCCTTTCCAGAGATCTCTTTGACCATCGAATATAGTTGGGCGTATTTATTCTTGTCCGCTTCTTTAGCTTTATACATCCATAACACTATTTTATCCGACCACCAGTAAGAAACAAAGTTCATCCCGCCGGCGAAAATCAGTCCGAAAAGCAATCCGGTCCTTCCTCCAGCCAGCGCGCCTATCAAGAGAAAAAATCCCGTCAGGCTGCCTAACAGCAATACAGTTTTAAGCTGATTTTTGATACTCATCATCATCATCGATAATGGGGGTGTTTTAAATAATTTGCGCTTAAAATCAAAACTTGCCCGTCCACCTAGTGCAAGGGAAACTATATAAATCACATAAACTTACTCTGTTTAAAATGGTGATAGCGTGGTTTTAGAGCACATATTCCCTGAAGACTGGCTGGAACAGAAAGGAAGATACGCTTTTCTGTTAGGGGCTGGATATTCTATCATCGCGCTTTTGATCGCCCCGATATTATTTCCCGGGGATCCGGCTCTGGTAGCCGTAGCATTAACTTCCATGCTTCTCCTGCCGGAATTGTACAAGATATTTTCTATAGAAGAACGTCAGGAAAGTCTGGAACAGAAAGTCACTTTCAAATCCCTCTGGCGTGACGATGTCGAGGTAGTCCGCATCTACATCTTCCTGTTTTTAGGTATCTTGTTGGTCTATTCCATCGGCACGATTCTTCTGCCGGAATTCCAAGCCAATGCCTTGTTCAGGGAACAGCTGGAGATCCGTTTTGGGCAGGGATTTGCAGGTTCTGCGACAGCAGGGGTATTTTCCAGTTCACTATTCTATGACCTGCTAAGCAACAATTTTCTGGTTATGATGGCCTGTTTCATCCTGGCTCTGTTGACCGGCGACGGGGGTATTTTTCTTATCGTCTGGAACGCATCCGTATGGGGGACCATCTTCGGGCTGACCGCAAAAAGCGCCGCTTTATTTGCGGATAAAAACCCCCTTTACTTTTTTGGATTGATCATGCTGATTGTCTTTCCGCATATGATCATAGAAGGGATAGCTTATTTTCTGGCGGCGATTTCCGGAAGCATAATTTCCAAAGATGTCATACTGGAACAATTCGCATCCGACCGGTTCTTCGAAGTTTTTGGCTTTAATCTGTATCTGCTGCTCTTCGCCTTGCTGTTTTTGCTTCTGGGAGCGTTGGTGGAAACATTGGTGCTGGAAAACGTAACCATATATCAAGATATAATCCAGATGAGTTTCCAAGCCATCGGCGGATAGATAACATCAATTGTTTCTCATATCAATTCCGCGGCCTTTATCCGTGCGGCCTGCAAGCGTCATAGAAATCGCACTGCCCGCCGTTCCACTTGCATAAAGAGCTGACCGTCTTGGGATAATCTTCTTTCTTCTCGGTTTTGGAAGTGTGTGCATGGATCAGTTCGATCTCCCGTTTAGCCAATTCCAGCAGCTCTTGGTCTACCGGCACCAATTTTAATTTATGGCGCAAAAAGAAGATCCCTGCTTTGGAAGGCATTTTTCCATGTTTCTCAAAATATAGCAGGCTGTAGATCGCCAATTGTAATCTTATGGAATCTTTAACTTCCAGGCTGGAATTGGTCTTGTAATCAATGATCTGCACTTCATCTTCCAGATGATGGATGGCGTCGATAAATCCCTGCACCGAATAATTGTCCGACAAATATTTTGTTTCCCTTAACGGCGTAAGGTATTGGAAAGCTTCAGGCAGGCTGATGTTTTTCTTTCTGGCAGTCTGTTCCAATTTTTCTATGAATTGGTTAGTCCAATTCATCAGTATCAACAGGGTCTCTTCAAAATAAAAACGGATCTGGTCGGGGTTAAGCTTCAGTCCTTCCAGCTCTTTTTTCCGCGCTCCCCAATGGTGGATCAATAGTTTTTGGATCGCTTCGCCGCATTTCTGCCGGCAATTTTCTTCCGTCAGTAAATTGGGGTCGATATCATAGAAATATTCCAGGCAGGAGTGGGCGATATTTCCCCTGACCGTATGGATGCTGGGGAAAGTAGGCAGCTTTTCGATATATTGGTGATAATATTTCCGTTGGCACTGTTTAAATGTATTGATGGAAGAAGGCGATTCTATCCTTTTGGCCATCAGGAACCACCCCGTCGATTCTTGATAGTTGCCAATACCTCTTTTTTATTGCCCATGCCTCCCCTCTTTTCAATAAATCGCAATAAGCGCCGATTTAAATGCTTTTCCGTAGCGCAGTTGCAAACAATTTTAAGCAATTTTTCAAGATGATATTTAATCTATTTCCATTTCCTGATATTTAGAAAATCGCCGGGATGATTTTCGCAAACCTTTATAAATACGGGGACAGAATATAAATCCCATGTCAGAACCAGCAGATCAGGAAATACCGATGATCCGGGTGCGGCTCCCGCAGAGAAATGAAGTGCTGGGAATAGTGCAGCAGCGTCTGGGCGGCAGCCGGATGAGAGTTCTTTGTCTGGATGAAAAAGAACGGATCTGCAGGATACCGGGACGTTTGCGCAGGAGTTTATGGGTCCGTGAAAATGATGTCGTCATTGTCGAACCTTGGGAGCTGGGCGGCAACGAAAAAGGGGACATCGTGCATAAATATCAAGGCAAGGCGGAAGTCGCTTTCCTCAAGAAGAAAGGGTATCTGAAGAATCTGACCGAAGAATTCTGATTCGTATGCAATTCGTATGCTTAAGTATGACTACTCGACAATAGAAATTTACTTAAATACCTTTTTATCCAGATTATCTGATGGCTTCAAATAACCTGCGGAAACTTTTCCTTCATGTGATACTTTTGGCCACCCTTTTATTCGGGTTGGTCCAGATAATCGTCAGCAATAAAGGTGTTTTTTCCAACCTGCAATTGGCAGGATTGATAATGCTGCTGGTCTTATGCGCAGTTGGATTTGCTGTCCATCCGCGTAAGAGCCAATACCTTTTCTTTGCGGTATACTTCATGTATCTTTGCGATTTGCTTTTAATATGGTATTTTTATGAGACGCTGTATTTGGTTCTCTTATTGACCAGCCTGTTCGGGTTTATGGTCAGTATCCCGCAAAAGCGGGCGACCCAATCCGCAACTCCAGAAGAGACCGGCGAAGTTTGCGAAGTTCTTGAGCCGGCCAAAGATGAACTTAAAAATGAACCCGTTAGAGAATCTGCGCCGAAGCCCTCAGAGGAAAGCAAGCCGAAAGTAAAATTTACGCCGGGTAAATACGTCGCCAGCAAACGCAGCAATGTATATCACGAGCCAAAATGCGAATGGGCCCGGAAAATACAGAAAGTCCGCCGGGTATGGTTTGTTTCCCGGGAAGAAGCGTTGAACAAAGGGTATAAGAAGCACGATTGTGTGAAGTGAAATCTTCCTAGCGGAAGGATGGTTGATGAGTACTGCTTTCGGCTTCCATCATTCAGGAACCCTTTCTTTCATTTTCTCCAATAATACAGCACCAGCCCGATAACCGAGATAGAGATGGCCAGGTCCGCAATATTAAACACCGGCCAAAAGGCCAGGTCGATAAAATCGATCACATATCCTCTTAAAGTTCTATCTATCAGGTTGCCTACCACTCCGCCTAAGAATAATCCAAAGAGGATCTGCGGTATTTTTTCCTGCGGTATTTTTTTGTAGAAGAAAATGACTGCCAATGCGGCCAAGGCGGAAACAAATGCCAGTATTCCCATCTGCCCTTTGAGTATGCCAAATCCTGCGCCGGTATTACGCACAAAATGGATGGATAAAAATCTGAGGCTCCATTCCGGCCATACTTTATTTATCGCATATTTGCTAAGTTGGTCAAGCAATACCGTTAATATAGAAACAGCCAGAAAAACGATCAAATATTTTTTTGCTTTCACCATAGCCTTTCGCGCCGCTGCTGTTCCACTCCGGCCGCTCTTTCCAGATTCGCGGTACGCTGATCCAGCGATGCCAGCATGGCTTTGATGGTATCCAGCTTGCTGCTGATCAATTCCAAGTCCCTTTCGACATTTTCCGTATTTGGTGGGAATGCTGCCTGCTGCTGAAAAGCGGTTTGTTGGTATGGAGAACCTTTAGCGGCCGTTCTGGCTGGTTCCTGACCTGGGAAAAGCGGCTTCTCTTCAAAATCAGGCAGCGGCTCCAATCCTAAATTATCTCCCAGTCCTTTTTTCAGCTGTTCATCTGCCATCTGATCAAAATCAAACTCATCATCCCGGCGCCAGAACAGCAGTTTATTTAAGATGCCCATGTGGAGAGGAACGTTTTAGGGATTTAAATTACTTTTGGAAAATAATCTTATAAAAATTATGGTGTTCATCGATAAGCACTTTCGCATCAGGGTCTATCCGGTCGTAACAGACATAAGTGAACGGCAGGAATGGCTCTACAAATGCATGGACCTGCTGTTTGCTCATGCCCTGCCCTTTTTTCTCTTTCAGCTTCTTCTCCTGCAATAATCGCCATTTCTTATGCGCTTCCGGAGAATCGGCTTTAAGCATGATGACATAGTCCATAAATTTCCATAACGGCCGGTATTCTTTTATGAAATCAAGCACCGCCCGGTGGTATTTCAATCGCGGATCAAGTTTTTTTATATCGATCTTATTCTTTTTACAGATGGAAAGAAATTTCTGCGAAGAGATTTCCGGAATCCCTACACACCATCCTTCCATTATCACAAAATTCTGTCTTCCCCGCACTTTCCTGGTTTTGGCCAGCACGCCGCCATTTCCGTGATACAGCGATTTGTCAAATATAGGTATTTCAAAGTCTGCCCCCATTTTTGCCCTTTTCAGCGTTTCCTGCAGTAATTTAACTCTATGCGTTCCCGGCAGGCCCCGGGAAATCTGATAAAATGGATTGCGCGGATATTTTTCCTGTATTTTTTTCCGTTCTTGATAAGTTTTGTAATAATCATCGATAGAAAAAGATTGCACTTTAAACCCCTTTTTTTTAAGATCTCTTTCCAGAAATTTAACGATAGTGGTCTTCCCCGTCCCCTGCCCGCCCTGGATGCCGACGATGGCGGTGCTTCCTTTTTTGTGGGTTTCTATAAGTTTTTCAGCGATAGGAGCTATTATTCTTTTCTCTTCCTCTTTGGTGAACGACTTTTCCCCCATATCCTTGGAAAAGGAATTTTCGTATTTATAACTTCCGCCGCATTCAAACTTATCAAAAGCTATTTAAAGTGAATTCCTTCTTAAAACAGCATGACCAAAAGCAATTTCCTCTTGGTAGACCTGAACGAACCGAAAACCAAAAAATTAGCTGAAACTATCACCAGCGAAACCAGCAGGAAAATCCTCAATCATCTGACTGATATAGAAGATACCGAAGCAAATATTGCAAAATTGCTCGATCTGCCCATCTCTACGGTCCATTATCATCTGCAAAAACTTCAGGAAGCCAATTTAATCACTGCCAAAGAATTCCATTACAGTTCCAAGGGAAGAGAAGTTCTTCATTACAAATTGGCCAATAAGTATATCATTATCGCTCCCGGCACCGTGGTTGGATTAAGAGAAAAACTTAAAGGGATCCTCCTGGTTGTCCTGATTGTTTTAGGCATCAGCGCCGTGATAAAATGGATCTCAGCCGCTTCCCAGTCCGTTCCGGTCATGGAAACCGCAGAATCTTTAGCCGCTGATGCTGCTCCGGCTTTAGCGCAGGAAATGGTGAAAACAGCAGCTCCCATAATTCCGGCAGTTCAATCACTGCCTGACATCGCTTTGTGGTTTTTAATGGGAAGCATAGCCGCTTTGTTGATTTATCTGGTTGTAGAATTGATAAGGGAGAAAATAAAAAAATAAGGCTTATTTTCTGCTAAATCCGGTTCTCTGAACATACTGATAAATATCTCTCCGATGTCCGATCAGCACCACGAAAAGATTTTTCTCATTCTCATCAACATCAATTAGAATTCTGTAATCTCCGGCCCTAAGTTTGTATGATTTTACCTCCACTAATGCTTCCAGATAATGTAACGGCTCATCAGCGATGGCATTTACTTTCTTGATTATTCTCCTGGCATCGGGTGAATGAAGTTTCCGTAAGAACTCTCTGGCTTTTTCATCCCAATTTATTTCATAGCTCATTCTAAGTTGAACTCTTTTAGAATATCTTTATTAGAAACGCGTTTTCCTCTGGACATTCGCTCACGAGCTTCTCGCACTTGAAGTTTGATTTCCTCGCGAAGCTGAGGCTCAAGCCGGATTACATGCTTTATTTCAGCCATATCTTTCTTAAGTAACTCTAAATCTTCGTGAATTTTGCTTAGTATTTCTGTTTGGCTCATTTTAAGTATCTCCTGTTCTTAAAATAAGCCTGATTTAAATAACTTACTTCTTGTTTTTACCCCTTCTTATAATTTATATGATCTATAAGCATAGAAAAAGTAATCTTAGCTTCAGAGCAGCAATATTTATAACTAAACCTCTTTTCACTATAATAGGATTGGGGAATTTACCATGACTTTAGAAACCATCACCGAAAACTTACGCGATGCTTACCGACATCTTCAGCCAGGCACGATGCTGCATGCTGACCAGTTGATGAAGGAACGGCGACTTAATCCTATCACTTCAACCGGAGAAGATTTACGCGACCAGTGGTTCTATACTGCCGATGGGGCAATCTATTTTATAGACAACGGCGTTCCTACCTTAGCCCTGACCAGAGAAGCTCACAATCCCGTTTTACAAAATATTGATGCTGCCTTTGAGCAGTTAATTAAGCATGAGCACAATTATCTTGTCCCGCAAGCTGATTTTAAACAGGCTCTTGCCGCTCCCGATACAACGCTGATTGCTCTGCCAGAACTGCGCCTCTCTGCAGGTAATCAAGAGTATGGCTATCTTCCAATCGGAACCGCTCCCGCGAAATATAAAAAATTAAACGCTGAAGAACGTACGTTCGCAGAACGTGTCTTCGGTCAGGGAGATGATTTTGTCAAAAATATGGAAATGCTGAAAAAGGCAAAGATTAGTGAAACCAGAATTTATGTTCTTAATCCAGATTATGTTCGGCAACATGCAGAAAAAAGTGCAGTTGCGCGGGCCTCTTGGCTTGACGATTTCGATTGCAATTCCATTTTCAACGCCATTGATCGTGGTGTCGGCGGCCATTGCCGCGTTCGTGGGGTACGTCGTGGTGCGAGAACAATACGAAGCCGGATTGCGAAATTTATATAAAAAATAAATTTAAAAAAATAAAAAATTTACTTATTTCTCTATCTACTTCTTTCTCTTCTTCAGCTTCTTCCATCCCAGCCAGGCCAATAATGCAGCAGCAGCATAGGGAAGTATGCCTACCAGTAATTTAAGCAGGCTGTTAAGGCTGTCAACAAATCCGGCCGCCAGTTCTGAGAACTTCACGAAGACAGCGTTCACGTACTCTGATTGCTTTTCGGTCAAAGTGACATAAAGAGTTGAATATTCCACTCTTGTTCCTGCGTTCTTAAGCTGTTCTTCCAGATATTTGACCGTCCGTTCCTGGTTGAAGATGCGGTCGCTTAGCTCGATCTTATCAGAGATAACCGTGGCTTCCGCCAACATCTGCTGGTATCTGGTTAAACGTTCTTTCTCTGCCTGCAGTTCCGCTTCCAGCGATACAAACTGTTCGGTGATATCATCGGCATTTTCGCTGAACCAGGTAACTTCGCCGATCTGCTTCAATTGCATCAATACGGCGTCGTATTTGCCTTTTTCTACTTCAATGCTGTAACTGCCGGAATAATAAGATCTTCTTCCTTGATCATATTTCTGCGCATTTTCGTTCAGCAGTAAAGCATCGCTCGCAGTGATGATGCTTTTAAGCTTGCTTTCCGCATCCTTGAAGGTTCCCCGTTCTACTTCGGTAGAAAGGGATGCGGTTTTGGTAATTTTTCGGTCAGCGGTTTCCGGAGCAAAACCATCGCTGTATATGGGCGACGGCATCCCGATGCCCATCTTTGATTCAGCAGCTGCTATTTCATAGCCCCTCTGATCGAGCCCTGCAAATCCTTCTCCAAACACATCTTGCTGCAGCGTTTCAATCGCCGGCAGGCTGGTAAACAATAAGAAAACCACCAGCAGCAGCAAAACAATCAGCCAATTTTCTTTCATCTTTTGAAATTGTTCTTTAATAGTCATTTTTATTCCTCCGTTCTGGATTAATAGGCCTATAAATCAAATCTATTATCCCGAAACTGGTTCGCATCACGAAACTAGTTCGTCCCACACTTCTTT
>JBBSZV010000037.1:0-2377 GCA_038044525.1 Nanobdellota archaeon | reverse complement strand
TCAACCAACAAGAAAGATAAACTTATATTAAAAACTTTCTGCCGATATTATAGTTATTCCATCGCCTAAAGCAAAATCGTAATCTGTTTTAGGCGCATCATCAAAAAATTTTCTTACCTGGCACTGCAGTGTGGCGCCTTCTTCACCCATATGTTGCCCGTTAGCTTCCAGGTAAAAACCGGAAGGCAAAACGATCCGGTGGTTATTTTGGTACCAATTAGCTAACATAAAAGCGCCGGAGGGAATATCTTCGGCGTATAACTGCCCATCTTTCCGGTGGGGCAAGACCAGGGGAAATCCGGCCACGGTGGTATGCCGCCGATATTCTATCTCCGATTTTACCGATTTTATTTTATTACCCAGCTTATGCAGCCATGATTTAGGCGCGGGGGTGAACAGGTCTTGGTCCAGTTCTATCCCTTCGTTGATTTTACCTTCAAAAGTCATGAGATCATCAAGGAAAGCCATGCAGTCAGAAAAAGGGTTTTATTTTATAATTATTGCGTTAAAAAAAAGCAGATTTTATAAAGCAACCCGCCTATTTTCGCCCCATGGTTATTACCGCAACGGAAAAACTGCACTTGAGGAAACTTATCAAAGAATTGAAGAGTTACAGGGCCCCCCACACTGAGTTTGTGTCAGTTTACATCCCGCAGGGATATGAACTGTTTAAAATCATCCAGCATCTGGCGGAAGAACAGGGAACTGCTTCCAACATCAAATCTTCTTCCACCAGGAAAAATGTGCAGGACGCTTTGGAAAAGATGGTGCAGCATCTAAGAGGATTCCAGAAAACTCCACCTAACGGCTTGGCCGTGTTCTCCGGCAACATTGCAGCGGGGGAAGGAAAACAGAATTTTCGCGTATGGAGCATTGAGCCGCCGGTCCCTTTGAACATCCGCATTTACCGCTGCGATAAGAATTTTGTCACGGAAATACTTGAAGAAATCATGATAGAGCACATGGTGTACGGATTGGTAGTTTTGGACCGGAGAGACGCCATCCTGGCTTTGCTTAAGGGAAAGACTATCGTTCCGCTGCAAAAAACCCACTCAGAAGTTCCGGGAAAGTTTAAGGCCGGCGGGCAAAGCGCACAAAGATTCGCCCGCATCAGGGAAGGCGCTTACAAAGATCACTTCAAAAAGATAGCGGAATACATGAAAAACCAATTCCTGCCGTTGGGAAATAATTTGAAAGGAATCATTGTGGGCGGGCCGGGAACTACCGTCAATGATTTCCTTAACAAAGAATACATTACCGGAGATCTGCAGAAAAAGATCATAGGCAACAAAGACCTCTCATACACTGAAGAATTTGGGCTGCAGGAACTGCTGGATAAATCTGAAGATTTGCTGGCGGAAGAAGAAGTAGCGATTGAAAAAAAAGCGGTGCAGCAATTCTTCAATGAATTCAGGGAAAATCCTAAGAAAGTAACTTATGGAGAACGGGAAACTGTCCGCGCTTTGGAGATGAATGCGGTAAACATATTATTCCTGTCGGAAAACCTGTCAGAAGATAAAATATTTGAATTGGAAGATAAAGCGCAGAAGGGCGGCGCAGTGGTTAAAATAATATCTACGGAAACCAGGGAAGGGACGCAGCTTAAGGAATTGGGCGGAATCGCGGCCATATTGAGATATGAGATTGAGCAAAACTGATTTTCAACAAGATAACCTAAATATATTCACTATACAGAATAAAGATATATGTAGTTAAATCCTCGTTCCCTCCAACGAGCCCTCGAAAACACGAGAGTGTTTTCAGAGCTGGCGAGTTAAGAGATGGAACGACAAGCGAAAAAAGAATATTGTGGGCGAAGAGTTACCGTCCACAAACCTTAAGCTCTTCTTGTTCTTACAACAACAAGCGCATTCAATAGTCCCTTTTTTTCAGATTCAGTCTTTGCAGCTGCAATCTTTCCAAGCAAAATCCTTTCATCGCACTTCTTACAATTATGCACTCTACCTGGCGATGGTTTAAAGTCAGATTCAAACTCTTGTCCACACATGGAGCATTTCCATGGATATGTTTTATTCCTAAATAAGCCCATACTATTTCAAAAAGAGAGCAGATATATAAATTCTGCGGTTTAGGTTTGTGGACGGCAATTGGATTTAAATGGGCGATAAGCTTAAATCATCAAATATGAGCCTTATGCAAGAATTATCATTCGCTAGGTTCCAGTCTTTTCTCAAGATTTTTTAACGCGTCACTAACCTTTCTGCCATCCCTTCTGCTTAATAGAAGGCATCGGAGTTCCAGATTCCATCTAGGCATTGAAGCAAGAGGAACATATTCTTCTCCAATAACCGTTTCTGGAGTATTAAGCTATGTTTCATAAATTGAGTTATATTTTCTAAGAAATTTTTTTGTCCTC
>JBBSZV010000036.1:0-12372 GCA_038044525.1 Nanobdellota archaeon | reverse complement strand
GTTTCATAACCCCTAAAAACCTATCGTAGGGAAATAGTTTCGGGATAACACAGAAGATAATCTCTCAGTAAAGTATATAAACAAAATTATCATTTTCCATAAAATGGTTCTAACTTCGGTTTATGTTTTTGTCAGCGTAATAGTAGTTTCCTTAGTTTCTCTTCTGGGGATTGTTTCTATCTTATTGTCCGAGAAAAAATTGGATAAATTGCTGTTGACATTGGTAAGCCTTTCTGCCGGCACGTTATTGGGCGGGGCTTTTTTGCATATCCTTCCGGAAGCGGTGGAAAAACAGGGTTTCACCATTCTGGTGTCTCTGTCGGTTCTGGGAGGAGTCTTGATATTTTTTATCTTAGACAAATTTATCCGTCTGCACCATTGCGATGTTTATCCTTCTTATGTTCCTACTTTTCACCTGCATCACGGGCCGCATCAGCATCGCATCGGAATATTGAATCTGGCTGGAGATGCTCTGCACAATCTTCTTGACGGTTTAGTGATAGCCGGCGCGTATCTGGTAAACGTCCCTGCCGGCATCGCTACGACCATAGCGGTAGTCCTTCATGAAGTGCCGCAGGAATTAGCCGATTTCGGCGTCTTACTGTATGCCGGCTATTCAAAAAAGAAAGCCCTGATGCTTAATCTTCTATCTGCTCTTGCCGCCGTTTTAGGCGCGGTTGTAGGTCTAGTTCTGGGAATGCAGAGCGAAGTCTTTCTTAAGTTTGTACTGCCTTTCGCTGCCGGAGGCTTTATCTACATCGCCGGGTCGAGCTTGATTCCAGAACTGCATAAAGAATGCGGTTGGAAAGAATCGATATTGCAGATAATCGCCTTTATCACCGGAATAGGTCTGATGTGGGCATTGCTGTTATTGGATTGATTTTAATCATCCTGCGGTCAATACATCATGCCGACAGCTGTTTTACGATCCTTTCTACTTTTTCGTATACCTCTTTCGGACTGCCGCCGGCATCAACTTTTCTAAGCAGCCCTTTCTTGCGGTAATATCCTATCACCGGTTTGGTTTCCTGCTGGTATACTTTCAACCGTTGTTTGATTATCTGCGGGCGGTCATCCTTGCGCAGGATCAGACGTTTTCTGATCTTTTCCGGCGGGGGCAGATATTTCAGGTGATAAGTGCTGCCGGTTACCGGATCCAGCCTTCTTTCAGAAAGGCGTTCGATAATGGCTTTTTCCGGCAGGTCCAGATAGATGGCGGCATCGATGTCCAATGATTTTATCTCTTTAGCCTGATCTAATGAACGCGGAAACCCGTCCAGAAGGTAATCTTTTTTATTTCCGATTTCCAATTTCACCAATTCCACGACCAGTTTTGCCGGCACTAGGTTGCCTTTATCTATAAAGAGCCTTATCTCTTTGCCCAGCTGGGTCTTTTTATCGACTTCTTCCCTTAAGATTTCACCGGCTGACAGGTGGAACAGCTTAAACTTCTTGGATAATTTTTCCGATACCGTGCCTTTGCCGCTCCCCGGCGGCCCCAGAATGATAAGTTTCATGTCCATCTTCGTATCAAGAAAGATGACTATAAATATTTTGCCGTAGCAATGCATAAAAGATTCATAAAATTTTAATAAGCGCTTCAATTATTCACCGATATGCCGGAAACATGGGATATATGGCTGCCCTACAAAGAAGGTAAGGAGTCTCTTTGCCGTATGGAGCTATTATGCCGGGATGCTTCCCCGACGCTCTTTTCTATTTACCACCGCCGTTTTGATTATGAAGAACTAAAGCCGGGACCTAAAAGCGAGAAGTACCTCAAACAAAATCCTGCGGCAGAGATACATGTCTGGGAAGGAAAGAGTTATTTGGCGCGGAACGTGCGTTCTTATGCCTTAAATTTTGAATACGCTACCGGCAAACTGCTGTATTTTGCCCGTTGTGAGGGTGATTTCGGCCAAGCAGGATTCAGATGGTCTGAACAGCTGCAAATGGAATTTGAAGGTCCAAATATAACCGCGCACCACATGAATAACGCCAAAGCGCTGGCCCGGGGGCTTGTTCGCCTGCTAAAAGAGGGAAAATTAGAAGCGGATACCATCCGGGAGCGGGAACGTCACGGGCGTTTTTTATCGCCATTAGAAAAGATACTCGCCTGAAGTTCCTTCACCGCAACCCTTATAAATAATCTTCTGAAAATATATGATGGAACAGATAGATGTTTTCTTACCATGTTGACTGCGATCACCGAACCATATAAATCTGTACATATCAGATCGATATTCCACCCGCTTCTTAATAGGTGGTTCTTCAGCAAGTTTCCAGATTTCTCATTGCCGCAATTATACGGGATCATGGAGATCCATTCACGAAAAAACATACTTATCTCCGCTCCCACCGGATCGGGGAAAACACTTACGGCTTTCCTTTCCATCATCAACGAATTGGTAGATTCTTCTGAGAAGCAGATACTGGAAGATAAAGTGTACTGCATTTACGTCTCTCCGCTTAAGGCCTTAGGCAATGATATCCAGGTTAATCTGCTTAAACCTCTCCGGGAGATCGACGAGCTTGCCGGCAAAAATCTGGGCATTCGGGTGGGAGTGAGGACGGGAGACACTTCTGCCGCAGAGAAAGCAAAGATGCTGCATAAAACTCCGCATATCCTGATCACTACGCCGGAATCATTAGCCATCATGCTCAATTCTCCCAAATTCAAAGAGAAGCTTACCGCTGTGCAGTGGCTTATCGTAGATGAGATCCATGCGCTGGCAGAAAACAAAAGAGGGGTGCATCTTAGCTTGACCCTGGAACGCCTGCAAAAAATCTCGCCGGGATTATCAAGGATAGGGCTAAGCGCTACTATTGCGCCGCTGGAAGACATCGCTCAGTATTTAGTCGGCGCCGGGCGTGATTGCGGCATAGTGGATATCCGTTTCCTTAAAGAGATGGACCTGAAAGTCTTAAGCCCAGTAAAAAGTTTGGTGGAGACTGAATATATGCTAAAACATAAAGCGATGTATGATCTGATCCATCAATTGGTCCAAGAACATAAAACCACTATCATCTTCACCAATACCAGGTCAGCTACCGAACGGGTTGTCCACACGCTGAAGGAAATGTTTCCCCAGTCATATAACGACAACATCGCCGCGCATCACAGCAGTCTCAGCAAGGAAGTGCGTTTCTCCACGGAACAGGCCCTCCGCGAAGGCATTCTGAAGGTAGCGGTTTCTTCAACTTCTTTAGAGTTAGGGATAGATATCGGATACGTCGATCTGGTGATCTGCCTGGGCAGTCCTAAGTCGGTAGCGAGATTCCTGCAGCGGGCCGGAAGGGCGGGGCACCATCTTAATTCCACGGTCAAGGCGAGAATCATCGTCATGGATCGGGACGATCTGGTAGAATGCGCCCTGCTGCTCAAATCAGCGCTGGAAAAAAAGATCGACAAAGTCCATATTCCCGTCAATGCTCTAGATGTTCTTGCCCAGCAGATTTACGGCATCGCGATAAATGAAGTGATAAATATCAGCGAACTATACCATCTCATCACCAAGAGCTATTGCTATAAAGACCTGCCGTGGCTGGATTTCTTTGAAGTGATCAAATATCTCTCCGGAGAGTACGTCGATCTGGAAGAACGGCACGTGTACAGCCGGATATGGCACGATAAGGAAACCGGCGATATCGGGAAAAAAGGTCGATTTGCGAGAATAATTTATATGACCAACATCGGGACCATCCCGGAAGAAAGCTACATCACCGTCAAGATCGGCGAACAGATCGTGGGAAAGATAGATGAAGGCTTTCTGGAAAGGCTGCGTCCAGGAGATGTGTTTGTCTTAGGCGGAAATGTGTATATGTTCAAGTTTTCACGGGGCATGACCGCGCAGGTAAGCGCTTCCGTCAACCGGCCGCCGACAGTCCCCAGCTGGTTTTCAGAGATGCTGCCGTTATCATTTGACTTAGCTCAGGAGATAAACCATTTCCGAAGGCTTATGGAAGAACAATTCACGGCTAAAAGATCGGAGACGGAAATCTTAGGATTCGTAAACAAATATCTTTACGTCGATGAAAAAGCGGCTTACAGCATCTATCGTTATTTCTACGAGCAATTTCATTACAGCCATATACCCTCTGACAGAAAGATCGTCGTGGAGACGTACACAGATCGGGGAAGGACTTACATAATTTTTCAGACGCTTTTCGGAAGGAGGGTGAATGATTGCCTTTCCAGAGCTCTGGCATATGTCATCGGGCGGTCCCAACATCGTGATGTGGAGATAGGCGTTACTGACAACGGTTTTTATCTGTCCGCCGAACATAGTTTCAATGCCGTCCGAGCCCTGGAAGCGCTGAAACAGGAGGATTTCAGGATTGTCCTGGAGAATGCGATTGAAAAAAGTGAAGTGTTAAGCAGGCGTTTCCGTCATTGTGCGGTCCGCGCGCTGATGATCCTGCGTCAGTACCAAGGTCGAACTAAGAATGCTGGCCGGATGCAGGTAGGCAGTAAGATCCTGTTTAATGCCGTGAAGAAGATTAGCAACAATTTTCCTATCCTGAAAGAAGCGCGACGAGAAGTATTGGAAGATTTGATGGACTACAAAAATGCGCAGAAAGTGTTCGACGAATTCATCTCCGGGAGAACTGTAATCGTCGAGGCGCATACTGATATACCCAGCCCTTTTGCCTTCGGATTGATCGCCGGAAGTTACAGCGACGTCATCAAGATCGAAGATAAGCAGGAATTCCTGAAAAGGATGCATGAGATGGTCACGGCCAAGATCGCGCTGAAGGAAGGGAAGCAGATACTGAAAGAGAAACAGGAAGAATTTTCATATAATTCTTTCTGGGAAGATCTGCAGAAGAAACAGGAATCGGAGGAGGGCGGCCATAATGAAAAGATGAAGATGCAGGTCTGGGCCTTGAAACAGGTGTCGATCTATGTAAAGGAAGAGCTGATCAAGCTGATCGACAGCGGCTCTATGAGAAAAGATGTTTTTGATGAATGCAGGAAGGATCAGAAAGAAATAGAGCAGCATTGGCCTGCTGAATTGAGGGAATTCGTGCTCGCTAAACTGTCTTCGGTTTGATCGTGAGAAAATCGTATTTTAGCCGGGAAAATTTATAAATTTACGTTGATTGTTGCGTAACAAATGGTCTGGTGCTATTTTCGTAAAAGAATGATGCTGTTACAGGCATTTCGTGATCTACCTGATGATGCCTTGGATAATTTCAGGTTTGCTTACATTTATCGTTCTCAATTTGATGATTTAGCCGAAAGCGGTTCTGCTGAAGATGCTGGGAGCGGCTTAGTAGCAGCGGTAATCCGGGCTTTAGCTTTAGGAACAGGTTTTAGATATTCCTATGGCTGCATCAAACACGATATGGGCATCGATGCGATACCTGATTCTGGTATAGAAAGTTACGTCCAATCGTTTGAGGAGATGGATGATGCTGAATTCCGGACGCAGTTATATGATGCGGCCACAAAGCTGTCAGGTTATAACGTGCAAACTTTTTTTGATTCATTGAAATGGTTCGGAGTAGATTATAAAGATAAGGCGGTTCTTAGACGGGCAGTTGAAGAATCTCTGCTTAATTATGCCCGGACTGCCATGCTGGGCGCAAATGAATTCTGCGATAGTGAACCACGCTCTGATTGCGAAACTCCGGCATCATCTTACGTTATAAATAAGGAAACCCCTGAAAATACATTGCCGGAAAAGACTAATCCCGCCGATTATTTAATTGATTCTGTAGTTATAAGAGCTAGAAAACGTAGGGATTATTAGTTTGATAGGAGTTATATTATTATTATTATTACGATTATTATTTGTTGAATATCTTTAGTTTAAATGGAATAATCCCTGGAAAGGATGTCTGATTCTTTAATTTGATAATGGCCTAACATTCCATAGTACATTCCCAATAGCTGTGGTTTGTTTTTTTTATGGAATCTTTTGGGAAGTTCCATTTTATTATATCTGTGGAACCTGGTTATCCACTCCCTAAGGCCGTTGCGGGTAGCGGCAGGATCTTCGTGGTGCTTCGGGATGATATATTTTTTCGATTGTATTTCCTTAGCTAGGCGGCCAGCCAGCATATGTTCATAAGCCAGATGCTCAAATGATTCTTCTCCGAAATGTTCAAGGATCTCTTCTTCAGAAATAAGAGTTACGATAAGTTCCAAGTCGCCGGAGCGGAGGATTTGGTATTTAGTTGCGTTATTCATTGCAGTTCAAATGCGGCATAAGTGTCGTCAATAGCTTTTTCTTTTTCTCCTATTTTATGATAGGCGATGCTTCTTTTGTTGTAGGTATCTCTGGAAAGGGGGTGAAGTTCAATCGCGGTGGTAAATGCTTCAATCGCCGCGCAATGTTCTCCTTTCATCGCCAAGGCTACTCCAAAATTATGATGGGTTTCAGCATGTTTAGGATATAAAACTAGGGCTTTTTTATAATGGTCTATTGCCCGATTAATCTCTTTGTTCATATGCAGCATATAACCGATATGGGCCTGGAGCAGCCCGGATGTTTCTGTTTCTGTCAGGTCGTTAAGATAAACGCCTTTAGCTATGCTTGACTGTGCCAGGGAAAATATTTTTTTATAATACTCATCCGAACACTCGCCTGCCGGTGTGGAAGTCGTTTCCCAGTTAATGTGGTCATCTTTGAATCTCCAGCGTATGAAAAGATGGGCCGGAGCCCGCGAAAAGACGATCGGCAAACCAAGTGTTTCGGCAATCGCCTTATAGATAAAAGAAGAAGTAATGCAGTTAGATCCCCCGCTTTTTAATGCTTGGGATAATGATCTTAAGCTTTGATATCTAAATCCTTTTTTAGATAATAGTTTATGGATATTTCGGAGAGCGGTTACCGCTTTTGTTTTTGAGTCTGGGGATTTTACTTTTAGTTTTGATTCTGCTTCCGCAATGATCCCATCTAATGTTTCGTATTCTGCATCAGTGACCGGAAAACCTTCTTCCCGTTCCAGATCCAAAAATCTATGGGCAATAGTCCGGCATCTAAAAGAGTTTTGCGATTTCGTTGGAGGTATAACTGCTCTTTTTGCCATAAGCTAAAATGCTCGGGGAACTTTATAAATCTTTCTAATTTGTAACGACTTATCAGTGATAATTAAATCGCTCTTCCCACAAATATGTTATGCTTGTCCCGGACTATGCTCAGCCGGACTTTCTTTTCCTGCCGGAAAGGGCAGCCGGGGACCGAAATATTCCTTCCTTTGGCCGCGGCGATGGAAGTGTTAGGAAATCTATCCGGGCATTTAAGCACGGCCGTGATCACCTCTCCTTCTTCAAACGGTTTGGGCAGCTCTTTGGTTTTTCGGATATGGAAATCTTCCTTGCTCAGCTTCAATTTGATCTTATATCTCTTTTCCCAGTTTTCCAGCAGGGAATAAAATTTTTCCCATGAGATCTCTTCCGCCGGAATCCTGCCGGTCTTATATTTGAGGAAGTTCTGTATCCCCAAGATGGGCTGGACTTCCAGCGATCCGATGAATCGGATGATCTTTTCCATCTCCTCCTGATTATATCCCTGAGTTAAGACCGGAGCGACGATGACTTTCAGTTTCTTAGAGGCGTAGGCGATGACTTCCTTGATCTGGTTTACGTTATAGCTCTTGGTTCCGGCGATGAGTTTAGCTTTTTCTTCATCGACCGCGTCTAAAGACAGGTTTAACTGCAGTTTGGTATATTTAGAGATCCTGTCGATGATCTCTTTGCTGAGCAAGGTTCCGTTGGTATCGATGGAGATAGTCTGGACATTTTTCATCGCCTGCAGGTCCGCGAACAATGCTTCGATGTCGGCGTAAAGGAAAGGCTCGCCCTGCACTCCGATATGCACTTCTATCGGCTCGGCCACAAAATCGATCACTTTCTGCAGTTCTTCGGCCAGATAATCTTTTTCCACCACGAAATCGTGTTTCTTGCTGGACAGCCCCTCGGAAATAGAGCAATAGACGCAGTTTAGGTTGCAGGAAGTTATGGGCTTGATCTCGATTATAGACGAATTCCTGTACACGATGCCGAAAGCCACATTGCCGATCAGGGGGATGCCGGAATTTCTATGGATATAGGTCGCCGGATTGCCGGTCAGCCTGTTTTTCAGGCCAGCAAAATATTTTGCCAGCAGGAAAGAGAATTTCGTTTCCGCTTTTTCCTCGCTGATCTTTGCAAATTCGATGCTGTTGGTTTCGAGGATCGAGAAGGGAGCGATCTTCTCAACTTCCTCTTTGGGTATAGCAGTATAGAATAATCTAAGCAGGGTCACTTGCAGGTTCCCTTCCTTCTCCAGGAAGGATAAGGTGCTGTATTGCAGTTTGGCCATGCTATTTTATTTTTGCCGTAGTTTTATAAATCTATTGCTTGACGTAATCAAACGGTGGTGAAATGAACTATAGCTTAAATCTGCAATAAAGTTTTAAAAGATGAGTAGCTATTGGTATGCGTAAGGGGCTGGTAACTGTAAGATACTGTAGGATAACTGTAGTTTAATCATAAGTGATACTCTCCGCCATGGAAAACATAAAGATAACTTTAGAGACCTTGTACGATATTCTTCGCAATGAGAAGAAAAAAGAAGATCTGCAGAAGCTGGATGTCTCTTTTTTCTTTGACGTCGCCGGTTACCTGCGGGAAAAGATGGCTCTTCTGGAGGCGAAACGCGGCGGAGATAACAATTTTACTGCCGGCGAAAAGGAGAAACTGGAATATGAGCTGCGCAGCATCAGGAGAATTCTCAAGGAATTGTATGAAAAGCGTGAAAAAAAAATAATCGACATCGCCATGAACCGGAGCAGGACCGGCTCTGACATCATCGATACCAGCGCCATGCTGCGCGAAGAGAAGGAATTTTACAACATAGTGCTCAATTCATTGGATTATTATCGGAGAGGGGTCTTGTTGAACCTGTTTCGCGGCGAGCTGCCGTCGATCGACAGCCGGCAGCAGCAGGCGGATCTCGCTTTAGAGCAGAAAAAAGAGCAGATCAAGGCTGAATTGCAGCGCGCGCAGGAAGAACATAATAATCAAGTGAAGGATTCTGAAGAACAAGATTCTCAGGAATCGGACCAAGGATCAGGTAATAAAGGGCCGGATAATCAAGAACTTAACCATCCTCTGGCCAGAGTAAGGTTCATCCATCCTACGCCCAGCTTTGTGTGGAAAGATCTCAAAGTGTATGGTCCTTTCGGCCATGGCGAAGAGACGGAAATCTTTCCGGAAGTGGCGGAATTATTGGTAAGAAAAGGAAGAGCAGAGAAGATTTAACCATGAATGAGCGCCAGCAGCAGGAATTTAATTGTTCTTTTCCTATCGAAAGCGAAGAAGTGAGGAGATTAAAAAAAGATAGCAGTATAGCTAGAGTGGGTTCGCTGGTTATCGGCAGTATGTCCGCAGGTTATTTTAGTATTATTGATTATGGTATTTTTTCCGGCTCATTGACTGATATTTTTAATCGATATCAAGCTCATCAGCGCGACTCATTTGTAAACGACTACACCGGTTTTTGTTTAGCAGTTCTATACGCCGGCTTTTCTCTAACTTGTCTCTATCTCGGCCGGCGATGGGAAAGATCAGCACGACAGCAATCAGCATTAGAGCAAAAACTTTTTGAAGATGAGCAGGATCATCGCTGAGATTTCACGATGCTTAGGAAAATAATCACTGCTGACAACACCGAGACTTTTCTCAATGAAAAAGTGGGCGAGAGTTATCATTCTATGGTCGGCGCAGTAGAAGAGTCCTGGAACAAATATGCTATTCCCTGCAGAATTAAGGAACTGGCCAAGACCGGCAGCATCAGGATCCTGGACGTCTGTTTCGGCATGGGATATAATTCAGCCCTGGCCATCAGCGTCGCCTTGAAAGAGAATCCTCATTGCGGGATAGAAGTGGTCGGTTTGGAATACGACTGCAATATCATCTCTAAAATCCAAGAAGTGCATCCGCCGATCTCATTTTTTACCTACTACAAAAAATTGACGCCCGACGACCTGGAATTTAGGCTGGGGAAAGTTTCCGTGAAAATAATTCTTGGCGACGCCAGGAAAACCGTGAAAGGATTGCCGGAAAACCACTTTGATGCGGTATTCTTCGATCCGTTCTCTCCGAAAACCGCTCCGGAGATGTGGCGGGCATCTTTCTTTGGGCAGCTGCGCCGGGTGATGAAGAATTCTGCTATTTTAGCAACGTACAGCTGCGACGGGACGGCCAGGAAAAACATGAGCAAGGCCGGGCTGATGTATGATGACGGGCCGATCATGGGAAGGAGAGGTCCCGGGACTATTGCGACGAAATGGATATGAATGCGGGCAATAGTAATATTATGCAAAACACCACTAATGAGGGGCAAAATCCCTAATGTTTATAAAGTAATCAACATTTTTGAGATTATATGGGAAACAATTACTCTCTCAAAAAAAATATCGCTTATCTGGCTTTAGGTTTAGGGATAGCTGGTTGTTCAGAAATAACTCCTTCTAAGATTTCTTATCCCATTAAAAAAACAGAAAACAATCTAAAAAAAACTACTGAAAAAGAAAGTGAACCGGTAAATTCTACCCCGGAACCAGAACAAAAGAAAATTTCTATTGAAGATATTTTAGAAGATAATGGGGTCGAACCAGAATACGAATATACGACCAGATGGTGGGAGTATCCGATAAACATTACCGGCGCTTTTGTTCTAGATGTTGTTTGGCATGAACTTGGCCATTATACTTCCGCTAACTTGATGCAATGCGGGGAAGTAAGTTTTCATGGGTCGAATCCAGAAAAAATGACGGTAGCTTCAGTATCTTGGGATTGTTCTTCTAATGATTTTAAAAGAACTATCGCTTATTCTTCGGGAGCATTATTTACTACAGCGGGAAATTTAGCCTTGACCGGGTTGTTGAAAGATGATGATATTCCAGATTTCCTGAGGTCGTTTACAGCCACCACTTCTTTGATGATGCTTTTGGATAGGCACCGCTACATCTGGATATCAGCCATCCAAAATTATGCCCGTGCGGAGATCAGCACTTCCAATGACGTTCATAAGATCATGAAAATAAATTTTGCTGATCAAAGCGAGATCGATACTGCTTATGGTGTTGCTCTGACCGCTTCAGCATTTGAATTATTTTTACGCCGGGAAGAATTAGGTTATCTGATATTTACCGCTGTAGGGAAAAAAGTTAGGGTTCCGGAAGGAGTGGAAGGGATAAAACCGGGGCTTTATCCCGTCGATAAAGGTTTTATGATCGGCATAGCGGGAGATCTATAATTTTTTGTTGTTTTGTAATTTCAGAATATTTTTTCCTTCCGGGGAAAATTGGGAAAACTTACTTGTTCTTATTTCTGCCCCTCTTACGGACCAGCTCAAATCTCTCCATAACCTCAGCGGCTTCAGGATACGTTTTCCGGTATCCGTCCAAGACGCGTTCAAAAATTTCCGGATATAGATTAAAATGGGTGGTCTCCAAAGTACGATCCAATAAAAACAGGTCCACCGCTTTATCTTCCGCTTTTTCAGAAAAGAATGACAGCCCGAAATCGATAAAATTGATCTCTCCAGTCTTTTGGTGCTCAATCATGTTGGAAGTCGTCAGATCGCTGTGGATGATGTCCGCCTGATGCAGCTGCCCGATCCTCTCGCCAATTTCCTCAGCCAGATGTTGAAAATCATCTCCTTTCTGCCGGAGAGCATCTTTCAGCGTCTCTCCCGGCACAAAATCCATGACGATAGACATGCGCTTGTCAGAGAATTCCCGCAGATGCGGCGCAGGAAAATTCATCTCTTCCAATTTCTGCAATACTTTCGCTTCCCGCCGCGTCCTGAATCTGCGCAAAGTCTCATCTAATTCCGGATGCCGGTAAGCCTTGCTGAGGCGTTCTTTGATGATCGCGGCATTTTCCCTATACAATTTTGCTTCTGCTCCCTGAGCGATAAGTTTCATAGGTATCACATTAATATCCTTTTATATAAACCTTTTTAGGCGGATTGGCCGGTCTTTTAACCCAGTTCCATCCTTCCAAATCCCAATCTGCATCAATTTTTCCGTCCCCGTCCTCATCTAAAGTTCTTTCTAGAAGTTTTCCTTTCCGGCCGTAACGGGATCTGGTGATCATCTCCATGCGCCCGTCTTTATTTTCATCGTGCGCTTCGTACAGCGTTTTCTCTTTATCATCATAAACAAATTCTGCGGTTTTTATCCCGCGGTCGCTCCAGCGGCAGACATATCGCCGGTGCAGTTTTCCTGCGCGATGATATTCCATCTCCTCGATGCGGCTGTGGTTATTATACCTAAACCTCACCGCTTCGTTGAAATCGGTTCCGTCAGCAGCGTATCTATAATATCGGCAGAAAGTTTTTAATATAAGTTTATCTTTCTTGTTGGTTGAGG
>JBBSZV010000035.1:0-15765 GCA_038044525.1 Nanobdellota archaeon | reverse complement strand
CCTACCGTCTTACTGACTTGGATCACTTCTTGGTTGTCATGGAGATATTTCATTAGATGCGATTCCCGCTCCCAGTTGAGATTGTGTAGTTTTAAGAATAACCGGTTTTTATTGATGCCCAGCTTATTTTTGTTTATGAGAAATTTGCACCCCTTGATGATGTTTCTTTTCATCAGATTGTTGAGAGCCGATTTTGCGGTCCTGACATTCATCCCCGATTCTTTGGCCAATCTGGTGTAACGGATAGTGGGATGCTTAAGGAGGACTTTCAGCAGCGACATTTCCTGCCGGCTAAATTCATCTTTCTCGCGATCCCCCCCGATGATCTTCTGGCCGGCTAAACTCTGTAATTCCGGATCTTTGATCAGGTAGTGGCGCGGATAGATGTGGGTGACCAAGTTTAAAACGATTTTATATTCTTTCAGAAGGGGATTGTCAGAGATAATTTTTTTGAATTCTTTATTGAATTTAGACGGATTGGGAGAGGCGAATTCTACTGCCAGATCAAATTCCCCGGTTAATTCGTAGACCGAAAGGACGTAAGGATTATCTTTAAGTTCTTTGATGATCCGAAGCTTATCCTGTTCTTTGATATAAACACCTTTGAAATAAACCCTGAACAAGATAAGGCCGAAGTAAGAGTAATCAAAAATAAAATAGGGTTCGTACAAAATATTTTCCTTCTCCAGAATGGCGGTGCTGTATTTCAGCAGCTGCGGGCTTTTATGAAGACGCCTGGAAAGATCTCTCAAGCCCATGCGGGCATTTTCCGAACGCAGATATACTGCCACGTAGTCTATTTTCTGCATAAACCTCCATTCTTTTTACTTATTGATAAATCTTGCGGTAAAAATGAATAAAAGTAAAAAAATAAGTTGCAAAACATATAAATATAGGGAAAGGTATACTGATAAGCATGAGCGCAGACTTATTTGAATGGCTGGTCCAGTACCATATTAACACTAATCTGCAGCCTAATTTAAAACACCTCTCTCAAGGTAGATACACCAGCCCTCGCGGAAAAGCCGTTCTAGAGGGTGAAGAAAACGATGACACTACTGGTTGCTTAATACTAGCTAACGGAGACTCCTTAGTAAGACGATTACAGGAGGAGAAGATCATCCTCGACAGGGTTCCGCCAAAGTTTATCCAGACAGAAGACTACACTTCTTTCAAGGCTTTCTTGGACAAGAATGAAAAAAAAGACGGCGCATTTGTCTACGATGGCAAAAATAACACTATAACCAGGATCTCCAGGTTTGCGAATCATGCCGAAGGCATGGATGGGATCAGAGATAGTTACAGGAAATTCCTGCCAGCTAACTTTGTGTATGAAGAAGCAGTTGCTATGACCCCAGAGGATTATGATGACCATATCGGCACAAAAACCGACCTGGCCATGGTGCTTCCTATCGCCCGCACTACAAATGATTCTAAAGTTAATGCTTATCAGGTAAAAAGAACTGCTTACGGTCAGACCGGCTTGGGCAAGGTCACTCATTTCGGCCCGCAGGGATTGAAAGAAGAATTCTTCTTCCATTACGATCCAACCAGCAACGGACCTTTCATAGATGAAGAACACGGCATCGTCGGTGTCTACAGAAGCTATGAGCGCAACGAAAAAGGCGAATTGGTGAAAGTCTTAGAACAGTTGGTCGGAGACCCGAAAGAGTATTTCAAGTTGTAGGATTTTTAGTTGATATAACTTTTTATTTAACCCCTTTTTTTACAGATACAGCAATAAAAAAAGTATCAAGATTAATATTTTCCAATTCAACATTCCCAAATATTTCTTTCATTTTTTCTGGAATGTTCTTGGTAGAATCCCAAGCAGCAAATTTGGAATAGATTATTTTAACCAAAGGATTAAGAATTTTTAAAAAACCGGTAAATAAGCGGGCGTCACAGATAACTAATTTCCCTCCCGGACGAAGGACGTCATAGCATCTGTTAAGCGCTTTTTCCCAATCAGGGATAGCGCTAACACCAAGAACGCTTACCACGCCATCAAAATCATTTTCATTTATTTTTAGTTGTGCCGCATCACCCTGAACCAATTTTATATTATTCCATCCGGTTCGTTTCGATAACTGCCTCGCGGCATCAAGCATTTCCTGGCTGTAATCAAAACCGATGATAAAGCCGTCTTTGCCTACCGCTTCTACCAGATAAGGGAAATTTTTGCCAGAGCCGCAGGCAACCTCTAAAGCTTTATCGCCTTTCTGGAGCCCCATCTTTTTTACTGCTCGGCTTCTGATGGATTTAGCTCTTCCTAAAAAAGTAATAGCATCCTGCGCGCTATAAAGAGACGGAAACCTTCCCCAAAAGGAGTATACTTTTTTTACTTTTTCTAAAGCTTTTTTGCCCATTTATTTTTTTCTTCTACTGATATTTCCATCCGAAGCATTGGCTCCATAGATCAGGAAGAACAATCCAAATATTCCGGTTGCGATTGCATCATAAAACCAAAACTCTGGGGAAATATTCCAAACCGCAGTTTTTGTAAATAGGGCTGTCCAGCCGATAGAATAAGCAACTAACCCACAGGCTATCGAAAGCCAAGCTAAAATTTTCCAAAGCGTTTTCATTTTTTCAACCTCTTTTTTAAATTTATAACCCATAATAAGATTTTATTTGCTTTCCGCCACCTTATATTCTCCCAACCCTTCGATCTCTTTCTTCAGCTTTTTCAGGTCTAAAGTTCCGTCGTGTTCAACGACCATTTTTCCGGCCTTAAAATCGACCGAACATGATTTCACTCCGGAAAATTCCGCACCGGCATCTTCGATCAGCATCTTGCATGATTTGCAGTGCATGCCCTTTATCAAAAGTATGGTTTTCATTATGCTATTACCTCAAAGAAGCCAGGCCCAGCCATGCCCATGCCGCAGCTGAACTTTATTTTCCCGGTTTTCTGCGGAGTGAATTCGATTGTCTTTACATCTGAAGATAATTGTTCCATGATCCCTAATGCCGGAACACTAATTATCCGCGCGCACCCTTGCGCTCCCTTCCCGTCGATTCTCCATTCCACCGGAACGCCTTTCTTTAAAGTGAAAGTATCCGGGGAATAATCAAAACCATTAACGGCCATGTTGATAACCTGCTTGCCATCGACCAAGGGGATGTCGCCAGGAACATTATCGCCTAAAGGATTGTCACCGGTAGGCAGGGCAATCACTGCTCCAGTAAGGTTGTATCCCGGCGCAAAATTAATTACGCCTAAGAAAATCACAAGCACCGCGGCAAAAGTAGTAAAATATTGCTTGAAACTTCCTTTCGCAAAACTGGAAAAAACTCCGATGCCCGCCAACGATGGCAATGTCCCGATGGAAAAGGCCAGCATGGTTAAAGCTCCGGTCGTGAAATCTCCTTGGCCCAAAACATACAACTGCAATGCCTGCGTGAAACCGCAGGGCAAAAAGAAAGTCGCTGCGCCGAATAAAAATGCGGAAGTCTTGCCGGTCTTTTGGCTGCCGGCATCATAAATTTTATGGGCAAGAAATTTAGGCATCTTGATCTGGACATTATTAAGCCAAGGGAATATGCCTAACAGCTGCAATCCCATGATGATCATGATGACACTGGCAAGTATAGTAATTATCCCTGCTGCGGCCGGTGATATGGTGAATATTGATCCCAGCGCGCCGATCGCTCCGCCTAATAGCGTGTAAGATATAATCCTTCCTACATTAAAGAAAATATGCGGTTTGAATTTCTGCCAGCCACTGGCCAGAGGATTTTTTTCATTGTACTTTGCTGCTATCGCCAATAACAAACCGCCGGAAACTGCAAGGCAGGTAGACATGGCTGCGACTAATCCCAGAATGAAAATAAAACCGTAACTCATGTTATCGGTCACTCCTAAATTCTGCGGAAGAAGATCCGTCTGCTTAAGAAGGATATACAAGCCGATAATCATCACTACTACTGCGCCGATTTCAGAGTACCGCTGTTTATCTTTAAGTATAAATGATTTATTAGCAGAGGAGCCGGCATTATCTCCAAGATTATCTTTTACTGACAGCAGATACCCTTTCTCTTTGACGGCGTCCTGCAATTGCGCTATACTGACATCATCAGAGCATTTAATTTCTGCCTCTTCTTTCGCCCTGCTGACATGAACTTTTTCCACACCGGAAACTTTACGCAGATTTCTTTCGATGATCACTTCACAGCTGGAACAGGTCATTCCATCAACTTTAAGATTTAAAGTTTTCATTGTTTCATCCTCCTAATTCCCATCCATGGGCGTCATTTTCCTCTTCAGTTTTAAAGACTTCCTTCTTAGCAGCAGCGCATTGGTGACTACGCTTACCGAACTTAAAGCCATCGCTCCGCCAGCGATCATAGGGCTTAACAGCCAGCCGGTAAACGGATATAAGACTCCTGCCGCTATGGGTATGCCCAAGACGTTGTAAAACAAGGCCCAGAACATATTCTGTCTGATCTTGGACATAGTCATCTTGCTCAAGGTGATGGCTCTGGGAACGTCCATCAAGCTGTTTTTCATCAAGACGATGTTTCCCGTTTCCATGGCTACGTCAGTTCCCGAACCCATGGCTATGCCGATATCCGCCTGCGCCAATGCCGGAGCATCGTTGATGCCGTCTCCGACCATCGCTACTTTGCCCTTCTTTTGCAAGGCCTTTACGTGAGTCAATTTCTCTTCAGGAAGGACTTCGGCGAAGTAATTATCTATGCCTACTTTCTTGGCGATAGCCTGCGCGGTCCTTTTGTTGTCTCCGGTGATCATGTAAGTGGTGATGCCCATCTGTCTCAGGACGGCTATCGCATCAGCAGAATCCTCTTTCAATTCATCGGCGACTGCTATCAGTCCCAGCACTTTCTTGGAATCGGCGAGGATCATCACGGTTTTTCCTTCCTCTTCCAGAGATTCTATCTGGCTCTGATAGGACGAAACATTAATACGATTGTCTTTCATCAGCTTGATATTTCCCAGATAATATGGTTTGGAATTTATTTTAGCTCTTACTCCTTTTCCGGTCACAGCCAGAAAGTTAGACACTTTTTTGAATGAAGCTTTCTGTTCTTTTGCTTTCTGTACGATAGCTTCCGCCAGAGGATGTTCTGAATTCTTTTCTATGCTGCCTGCAATCTCCAAGACATTTTTTTCGGTATTGTTCTTACCGGGCACAATTTCAGTCACCGCCGGCTTTCCTTTAGTAAGAGTTCCGGTCTTATCAAAGACGATATATCTTAACTTGTGGGCTGCTTCCAACACATCACCGCCCTTGATAAGGATGCCATGCAATGCGCCTTTTCCGGTGCCGACCATGATCGAAGTTGGTGTGGCTAATCCTAATGCGCAGGGGCAGGCTATCACTATCACTGCTACTGCAGTCAACATGGAAAAGGACAACGTTTCATTCAGCAGGATGTACCACACTACAAAAGTAGCTATTGAGATCAAGATGACGATGGGCACGAAATATGCCGAGACGTTATCCGCAAACCGCTGTATAGGAGCCTTTCTTCCCTGAGCTTCTTCGATCAGCTTTACTATACGAGATAAGGTAGTCTCTGCTCCTACTTTAGTGGCTTTGAAAGTGAAAGTCCCCTGCTTGTTGATGGTCGAACCGATAACTTTATCATTTTTCTTTTTGTCGACCGGCATGCTTTCTCCGGTGACCAGGCTTTCATCGACGGACGAACTGCCTTCGACGATGACTCCGTCTACGGAAATTTTTTCTCCCGGTTTTACGATGATAAGGTCGCCTACGACCACCTGTTCGATAGGTATCTTCAATTCTTTTCCCTTGCGTATAACTGTAGCGGTTTTAGCGCCCATCTTCGCCAGTTTGGCGATGGCCTGGCTGGTTTTTCCTTTAGCTACCGCTTCCAGATATTTTCCTAATAATACTAATGCGATTAATATTGCTGAGATTTCAAAATATTCTCCGCCTTCTTCGATGAACAAGACCGAGTATACTGAAAAGAAATATGCGGCACTGGTTCCGATAGCAATCAACGAATCCATGTTGGCAGCTTTATTCTTCAAAGCCGCCCACGTTCCGCGATAAAAGGGAAAACCGATGTAAAATTGCACCGGAGTGGAAAGCGCCCATAATATATATGATGAATAAGGGAGGGATGAAAAGAACATGCTTATGATCAAAGCAGGCGCCGCAAATACTGCGCTGATAAGCACTTTAAACCGCAGCTGATGAAGCTCTTTTTTACGCAATTTTTCTTCATGACCAAAACTTTCTGCGCCTAACACTTCAGCGTTGTAGCCTTTCTTTTGGACTGCTTTGATAAAAGAATCTTCCTGCACTTTAGAAGGATCATAAGTGATGGTGGCCTTCTCGGTAGAATAATTTACCAGCGCTGATTGCACGCCGTCTACTTTTTGCAGTGCCTTGGTCAGGATGGTACTGCAGCTGGCGCAGTGCATCCCCGAGATCTTAAGAGTTGAAGTTTTCATATCAGCAGTGTTTTTCATGGTTTCCCCCCAGCATCTTGTTTTCATCCATTGCTTTGTTTCCATCTGCCGCCCTGTTTTCACCCATTACATTGTTTCCATTCATTACCTTATTTTCTTCCATTATCTTACAGCAGTATTCGCTTACATGCGAATCGATCATTTTTATCAATGGCTTTATAGTTTCCTTATTTAAAGAATAATACTTATGTTTCCCTTTACGTTCTGCAAAAACCATACCGCATCTCTCCAAGCGTTTCAGGTTGTGAGATACCATCGTCTGCTCAAAACCGGTATGCGCGCACAGCTCGGTCACATTCTTGCTTCCCTCCTGCAGGGAAAGGACTATCTGCAGGCGGTTGGGATTAGCTAATGAGGTGAAAAATATTTCATAAACCGGTAGCGTATGTTTCATATATGATGGAAATAACATATGATTTATAAATCTTATGTTGGTGGAGAATATAATCTGGATGATCAGAAGCGGCCATCAAATATTTCATCTTGATCGTTTTATCTGCCCGATATAGATATCGATCATTTCCCGGATAGTTGTAGATTCGGTATACCGAATTATATTTAGAGAAGAATCTTTGACCGTTATCTCCTCATTGACGATGCCCACTTGGTTATTTATAAGATCAAAAACCGGTGACCCGGAATTCCCGCGGACCATATCAGCTAAAAATCCCTGCCGGCCAAGCCTTTCTTCCTGCGCATCCCTGCTGACGAGATGCCCTATGGAGATAACGATGCCCAACTTATTGATGTCGACATCGATATTTTCTTCCTGAACAAATTTTTGACCATCGACTACCGCGCCGCTGCTTAAAACGGTATGCAGCAGCTCTCCGCTTAAGTAATCAATATTTGCATAAGCCACCGAATACACATTATTTAAGAAGGGACTATTGTTATCTGAAAGAGGAACAGATTGCACCACGGAACGCGGGGAGATATCAGCTTTGCCCAGCAGAATATCTTTTTCCACGGAATAGATTAAAGGCAGCGCAGCAGCGGCTGATTTGGAAACCGGGTCATATAAAAGCATTAAACTGCTTAGGTTTCCGGCTGTACTTTCTTGGAGATATTTCTCAAACACATGCTGGGCTGTGAGGAAAAATCCTTCTTCGTTAATGAGAAAACAACTGCCCATGGATAAAGGACGCAGATTATTATCCGAATCTATCTTTATGTGGTACAAAATTTCAGGGAATTTAGAAGAAGAAACGTTTAACCCTATCTCTCTGCTTAAATCAGGAATGGGGTTTGGAGCGGGAAGCAATAACTCTTCCAAAGAACCGGCTTCCTTTAACGAAACTTTTTTTACGAGGGTATATTCCTGACGCTCTCCGTATTCTCCAAGTATGGAAATTACCGGTTCGACCGGAATAATCGGTTCAATTTTGTTGGAACACGCGGTTAGGGAAGCCGTCAATGCAATAAAACTTACTTCAGACAAATCGTTTTTTAAGGACATGATTTGTCAAGAAGCCGATAGTATATAAATTTTATTAGCAGTATTAATAAAGAGGAAAATTTATCCCCAGTTCATGCAAAATCTGCAAAAGACAACACTTCTGCTTCTGGGGGGGGCGCTTTCATTGAACTGCCAAAATGAGGTTATGCCGGTAGTAGAGAGATTAAATCTCCCCAGAATAGAATTGCACTCAGACATATTAACTTCTTCCAGAGCAGAAGACAAAAACATACAGTATGGCGGACCGTGTATAATCGATATTTCAGATCATTTCATCCCGGAGATATTATCCCGGTCGAGGGATGCAGAACAATATTTTACTGTTGAAGGGATTTTAAGCAATCCCTGGCAGCGGGAACGTTTTGGCATCTTTTCCAGTTTTGAACATCATCAGAAACCATTTGAACATTATGCCGAAGCGATAACACGACGGGGAGAACAAAAACAGCCAAAGATTGAATTGAAATTTGTGCCGTATACGACTAAAAATACAATTCAAAAGATTTATTCTTTGGAGAAACAGCTGCAAAATGGGCAGTTATCTGAAAACCAAAAGCTGCGGCTTACCATGGAACTGAAAATTTTGCAGAGCCAGGTGCAGACCATAAAAAATGCCCAGCAGATATTGGCTTGGGAGGATTTTTATCGGGAAGATATAGACGGCATTTACGACCAGAAGACTGCCTTGGCAGTGATAAAATATCAGCGATACCATCAGCAGCACTTGCGTTACGGCTGGAACATCGATGGAAGGATCAATAGGTCAACGATAGAATTACTGAATAAGAATTTAGAGGATTATGCTTTCGACGGGATGCGGAGAGTGCTGGAAGAACGAGTTTTTCATGCTAAATGCGGAAGCCGTTACCCGCTGGTGATTGAACCGCAGGAACTGGAAAAGCTGGTCGATGACGCTGCTGCGCAATTGCAATTGGATACGCTCCAAGGAGTAAAAAACTTTTTCCTGTCGCCGGAACGGGAAAGCGCGGAAGTGCATCTGGAAATACCTCAGCGGTATCAGCAAGATTCCATGAAGCTGGAGATGGAAGTTGAAAAATGGGATTTCGGCAGATGGGAGAGAGTCAGGACGGAGACTAAACTGCGCCTGTACGTGATTGAGGATGGAAAAAAAGTGGAATTGTTTCAGACTAAAGCGGTGGTCGGCGGCTGGGGGAAGATGCGGGGGATCAAAAAATTCTTTAAGACTCCCGAAGGAGAATTTTATCTCAAGAGTTTGCTGGTCATGCCGCATTGGAATCCGCCGTCGTGGTCGAAAGATAAATACGGCGACCCGGTCACCCTGCCCGGGCAGTTCAATGCGTTCGGCATGATGGCGACGGTACTGCATTATACTGATGCACCGCAGGAAAATCCCTTCCGTGGCTGGCAGGGAGACGATGATGGGTTTAGGATCCATCTTACGGCCTGGCCTTCCAGCGTCGAAAGCGGCTACGGGGTATCGCATGGATGCGTCAGAATCCACCCGGCCATGAGCAGGATGTTTTATTTTGTTGCCGGATATACTCCGCATAATCAGGTCTTGGAAAAAGATACGGATGGAAAAGAAACTCTTAGATATACTGAAAAGAAAGGAAGCTACATCCCTTTTGAGCCGGAACATTATATCAAAGTTAGAATATGTAAAGAGAAGTGCGAATGACATTTTTAAAAGAATTGAATAAGATTATAAATAATATCAGTGCCCCGCATCAAGGAGCATACCTCAATATTCAATCACATACACCTTAAACTTAGCTTCTTCTGATGGTAAAGCGGTAACCTCATAAACTGATTCTTCCTCCAGCACCGTTACCGCCCATTCCTTTTCCACTTCAGCAACACCATCGCTTACTATAACGCGCACTTTCTTTTCTCCCGGATTCACGAAAGTCCTTTTGACCGCTCCGGCTTCCGTCACCACTTCTTCTCCCACTCCGAAATGCCAGCGATAGGTTAAAGCATCTCCGTCGTTATCAACTGCCACGGCATTAAATGTAACCGGTTGGTTCTTATGTGCTTTTATTCCCTCAGCCGGATAAACCTCTTGGATCACCGGTTCCTGATTGACATCTTTTACCGTCAATCTTACCGGATGGCGCACTTCAAATTCTGCATCGTAAGCGACAAAAGTTATCCATAGCTCACTTTCTGCACTGTCGGTTCCTTTTTCAAGATTGGTTATCCCGCTGAGCATATCCAACAAAGAACCGGACCGGTTTTTACCACGTACAAAATCATAGCCCGGTGTCCAGATAAATGTATTATTGACAAACGATGCCCATTCGGGAAGATCTTCCGCTTTGACTGAAAGAGTATCATTGTCCGGATCAAAAGATGCTACGGAGAAACGTAATTCCCTGCCTTCCCCTATAACGAATTCTTCGTCGATAACTTTTATGGTAGGCTGCCGGTTCTTTCCCAGCACCTTGATCTGCACTGGCAAAGTTTGGGAGGAAATCCCGTCGTTGACATTGACATAAACTATATGCTCGCCTTCGTCATCATAACCAGTTTTCCATCGTCCTTTGTTATCAAATGGTTCACTAAAAGAGAATTGTACAATATCTCCGTCAGGGTCTGTTACAGAAGTTTTTAATTCTGCTAACTCAGTTTCAGTGATTGTAATATTGAAAGGAACTTCTAAAACAGGCGGCCGGTTATTATTATAAACATACAGCGGTAAATCTGCGGAAACGCAGCGCTCCCTGCTGCAGGCATTAACTTTGATATTTATCTTTTTTACCTGTAATAATCTGTGTTCTAAACGGAGGGTGTTAAGAATATTGCTAAGTAAGCCGTATCGCCTGGAGATATAATCATAATCTGGCGTCCATGAAAGATTTTTTGTTTTTTGGTCAAAAACGGAACCTTCCGGCGCGTTTTCAAAAGAAACCGTTACTTTGTCGCCGTCCGGATCGTAGGCATCAATAGCCCAAGATGATTTCTGGCCTTCCCGCGCTTCTAATTTTTCGGGGAGATTGAATTCCGGCATCCGATCAACATCGACAACTTTTATTTTAACTTTCTCTTTTACGGTTTCTTTGCCGTCGGAAGCATACACATAAATGGAATAAGTTCCGCCGTCTTCAAAATCGGTTTCCCAAATACCATTAGCATCAAAATTTTCTTCAAAAGAGTATTGCAAGACCTCTCCGTCGGCATCCTTATCCGGCAAAACCAGCCTTACCGCTTCTCCTTCATCGACGGTGATCGGCAGGAGATCCAATTCCGGCTTGCGGTTTATATCTTCAACAACTATCTCCCATCTTTCCTGCACTCCTTTCTGCCCGTCGGTCACCGCCAAAGCTAACGCATAGCTTCCGGCGCTGTCAAAACTGAAGAAATATTCGCCGCGCGCTGCGTCTCCGACAACTTTATCATTTAAGAGCCATAGATAATTTACCTTATCGCCGTCGCCGTCCTCAGCATCCGCATAAAAAGAAAATTTCTGGTTTTCCTGCGTTAATACCGTCTGGGCATCAGAGAACGTTTTAGTGACAACCGGCGGCTGGTTGGTATTGATGACTTCCACCTCCATGCGCAAAGGTATGGTAAATTCACCATCGCTAACTGTAAATGGGGTCACAAAACTTCCCTGATCATCATAACCGGGTTTCCAGATTCCGCCGTCATCTAACGGTTCGCTGAAAGAATATTCCAGCGGATCGCTGTCAGGATCACCGATGAACTGTTTTAGGTCGATAGTCTGCAGTTCTTTCACCCTTACTTTATTTTCGGTGAGGTAAGGGGGCTGATTTTTGTTTTCTATTATCAACAATACTTTTTTAGTGTTCTTATTCATTCCGTCGGAAGCGGTGATGGTGATCAAATATTCCCCTTCATCATCATAACCGGTCTGCCACTGCCCGTTTTCATTTAGGGGGCGGGAGTAAGTATAGATTATTGAATCATTATCCAGATCGATCGCTTCTGGAGCAACCGTAACCATATCTGTTTCCTGCGCACGGAGCGTCATAACAGCAGCGATAGCGCCGGGAATGACCATTATCAGAACAAGAAACGTAAATAAATATTTTGCGGCCTTGGTATCCATGTTGTCTCAGCTACTTAATTTAAATTAAAAAAAGTTAAAAAAATTAATTGACGGCGAGCGAAACCTCCGTAAATTCCGGAGGCATATTGACATCCTCTACCGCCACTTTGATTTTTTTAGTCACAGTTCCCTTGCCGTCGTTGGCGGTGACCGTGACAAAGTATTCTCCGTGGTCGGTATAGCCGGTCTCCCAAGTTCCGTCATCTCCTACCGGTTCGCTGATGGTAAGAGCCACTTCATCGCCGTCCAAGTCCGTAACTTTCGGTTCCACCCTGACTGTTTCCCCTTCTTTTACACTGAGATCGACGATGCCGGAAAGTTCAGGCAATTTATTTACATCCTCGACTACTAAAGTGAATGTTTTTTCCGTTTCCAATTCTCCATCGCTGGCGGTGACCACGATCTGGTATTCCCCTGCGCTAGTGTGGTCGGTCTCAAAAGTTCCGCTTTTCAAAGGCTCGGAGACGGTCACGGTAACCGAATCCTTGTTGGGATCATTTACCAACGGCTTAAAAGAGACTGTTTCCCCTTCTTTTACCCGCAGGTCGGTGACCCCGTTGATGGTTGGGGGGACATTCACGCGCTTGACCACCAGCCTGATTTTCTTTTCCGTGGTCAGCTGACCATCGCTGGCGCTCAAAGTGACTACATATTCCCCGGCATCGCCGTAATTGGTTTTCCACTGCCCCAGCTTATTTAATGGTGATGTGAAAGAATACTCCACTGAATCCTGATCGGGGTCGTTGATTTTCACGTTAAGGCGGACTATTTCATCTTCATTTACTTCAATAACCTGCATTTCTTCATCACTGACTTGAGCCGGCTCTTGAAGATCAGGAAGGATTACTTCCTCTTCGACTGTAGAATCTTCGGCTTCTTCCGCCGCTTCTACGGTTTCCTGCTCTTCTGCACCAAAACTTAACTCTTCTTCCACTTTAGCTATTTCATCCACTAAACTGGTTTCTTCCTGCACCGCAGTATTAACTTTATAGTTGCATCCGGCAAGAAATACTAATAATAGTACACTAAAGACCGCCAATATTTTTTTCATCATACGTACCCCCCGATTGATATATGCTTGAATTGTGAAGAAAGAATATTTAAAGATTTATAGGGGGAATAATATAGTCTACAGGACATTGGTATCATAAAAATGCGTGAAACCGCCTTAATGCTATAAATGAAAAGTGGCCCCGCGGTGACTTTCACGCCGCAATCCATTTAACTTGGGCTGGTGGGTTACTGGTAACCCGCCCAACTCGCCTAGATTGCTGGCATTTGAACACCGGACCTCACGATGTCTTTGCTCGCCCAGCATATCAGTGTCGCATCCAAAAAGGATCGTGCGCTCCACCGGACTAAGCTACGGGGCCTTGAGGGAAACAAACGACGGAGTATTTTTAAAAGTTATGGTTATAAAAGGTTGTGAACACATAAATGAGGCAACAATTTAGTGTTCGGGAGTAAGCTCTATCGAACACGCCCACAACCAGAATTTTGAAGTCATGAAAGTGCGGGAAAGTGTCTCACCTCGCTCTAAAGAGCGAGGCTTGAAAAGAGACGCTTTCTAATCCCCGCACTTTATGACACAAGAAGGCAAAGCCTTCTGTGCAGAAAGACTTTGTCTTTCTTGCATAAATAGGCTAGAAAGCCATTCGCACAGAGAAGCAACGACTTCTCTGGTGTCCCAGAAAAATCGCTGTTTTTCTGTGGACATCCTCGTCTTAAAAGACGAGGCTTTCTGGCCTATTTAATGTAAAAGACGCCAAACTATACAACATAATCAAAGATTATATATAAAGCGCCCCCATTATAAATTTGTGAAAAAAAAGACACCTGAGAAAAGAATTCTATACGGTGCTCCGGAATCGGAAAGAGAAGAAGATAATACTTTAGTCGCGAAATTACGTAAAAAACACGAAGTGACTTATCTTAATGACTGGTTAGGTTTTGCATTTGAATTGAATTATTGCAGAGATTCTGCATTTAGAAGATATGATCTGCTGTTTTACGATACCCGCCTGTATGGAGAGAATTGGCTGCCGCAGGTGCGGGCAGAAAGTTTCAAAGAGGTTGTCCTGCCTTGCTTCGAGTCCATACAGATACCCATCAATTACATAATTGATAAAGAGATAGATGATCTGTTAAAATTAGGCTGATAAAAATTATTTTTTGAAGCGGCCGTTATTGCCAATTTTCCTGCCAAACAATTTATAAAATAGCTTCTTAAAAATATGCTTTATGCAATATACGATATTAGACTGCTACACCGATGAAGCTTCCGGATTAGGTGTCCCGCCGTATTTAGGCACTTATCCGCGATACCTCTATGGACAGCTGAAGACGGAAGGGCATGAAGTTAAATATCTCACCATTGATGACCTGCGATTATGGAAGAAGTATAATAAATTCAAGAAAGAGACTTCCGAAAAAGAGAAGACTAACATCCTGATTTACAATCTTACAAATAACGGCGCAGAAGAAGCTCTAGCAGATACTGATGTTTTGATCATCGTTTTAGGCGTGCACGTGCCAGGGAAATATTTGACCGCTTTACCGGGAACTTTGCAGGAAGTTGTTCCGATGCTTGCTGATGTCAAATGCAAAAAAATTCTTACCGGGCCTGCGGTTTTCGGGACCCAGCTGGAAGGCGGAAAATTCTATGAAAGAGTGCAGCACGATTTCGAGATCAAAGATTATGCCGCTTCTTTTGGCGAACTGGACGGATACGCGATCGCCGGCGCAGAGATCCTGAAACAGATTCCCGGCAGAAGGATGATCGAGATCGAAACCGGCAGGGGATGCAAAGTAGGAAAATGTAGTTTCTGCACCGAACCGATAAAGAGCGCATTCACCAACCGGAAAATGGAATCTGTAGCAGCAGAAGTAAAAGCGTATTATAAAGAAGGGGCGCGGTATTTCAGACTGGGGAAGCAAGCCGATTTCTATGCTTCTGACCGGCCCATCGAGATGCTGAAGCGGATACGGAAAGAATGCCCGGAGATAGAAGTCCTGCAGATTGATAATGTAAATCCTAATTCGGTTGTCGCTCCCGGAGGAGAAGAAATAACCAAAGCTATCATCGAATATTGCACGCCAGGAAATATCGCCGCTTTCGGCGTAGAGAGTTTTGACCCTGAAGTGGTCAGAACCAATCTGCTGAACACCACACCGGCTATGGCCATGATAGCCATACGTATCATAAACAAGTACGGCGCAGAAAGAGGAGAGAACGGCTTGCCAAAATTTCTGCCGGGCATTAATATCATTTTTGGATTACTAGGAGAAACCAAAGAAACGCATCAGAAGAATATACAGGCGTTGCAGCAAGTAATGGACGAAGGCCTGCTGCTGCGCAGGATCAATATCCGCCAAGTCGCAGTCCTTCCAGACACTTATATCGAGAAACACGGCGGAAATAAGTATTTGAAAAAAAACAAGAAATATTATTGGAAATGGCGCGATGAAATACGGCAGAAGATAGATAATCCCATGCTGAAGCGGCTTCTTCCGAAAGGTACCATACTGACGGACGTTTTCACGGAGATGTATGACGGGAAGACCACTTTCTGCCGGCAGATGGGGACTTATCCTTTGGTCATCGGGGTAAAAGGAAGACTGCCCCTGAATAAGAAAATAAAGATCAAAGTGGCCGATTACATGCTGAGAAGTATTGTGGGAGAAGTTGTTTGGTAAGAACAGGTTTTCTACCTAAAATAGCCGTTTCTTACTAATGCGCTGGCAGCCCTGTAGTTAAGGCTGTAGTGGATATCGTTTCTAAATAAA
>JBBSZV010000034.1:0-25923 GCA_038044525.1 Nanobdellota archaeon | reverse complement strand
CGCCGGCAGAAATCGCTGGAGTGCTTAACCAGATCCCTAAACTGCGGACTGCGGATGAAAAGATGCGGGTCAACGAACAGGTAAAAGGACTTTTCCAGTTCCTGCTGCGCAACCCTAATTTTGCTTTTCAGGCGCAGGACATGATCCATGAAGGGCCGGTAGCGCAGATCAACGGCCTGGCAGAAAGCATGGAGAAGGGATTTTTTTTCCATGTTTCTTTAGAAGAAGAATACAAAAAGGTCGATTTTGCGACTATCAAAAGGCGCATCCCGCGCCAGGATTTGGAAAAAACGGCAGAAATCGAAAACCACATCCGGATGATTAAAAAAGGCCTGGACGCAGCTTATGGCGCCAATATGCGGATGGTCAATCTGGCAGTAGTTCTTTATTCTTATGTGAAATGGCTGAGCAATAGGTAGGTTTTACTCCCAAAACTTATATAAATAATCTTTATTCTGAACTTTATCGTGCGTCCGTGGCTAAGCGGCTAAAGCGGTTCCCTGCAGAGGAACAAATCGAGGGTTCGAGTCCCTCCGGGCGCTTATTTTTGTTAAATATACTGTAAGTGCATAAAGATTATAATTTAAGTCCGATTACGGTAATTTTACATCAAAATGACTACCATCATCGGAATAAAAGCAAGTCTGGGGCTAGAGGGGGTAGTCTTCTGTTCTGATACGCAATTAAACCATTATGTTGACGGAAACCTGACTAAAACTGAGACGGATAAAGCGGATAAAATTTTACTCGGTAAAAAATGGATGATGGGCTTCGCTGGCGCTTTCGATAAAGACATCAGTCATTTTTTGCGATCTCTTACGCAGCCGAAAAGATATGGTTCTACTCATCATGATTCTTTCAGCATCATTGCGAGCGCGATAAAACGGTATGAACTAGGAACAAAGTATAAAAAACCGCATTTTCCGGAATTGAATTCATATAATTTGATGGCGTTGCGGAATGGAACAAAATTAGATGATCTCAGTACTCTTTTGATGGCAGCTCATTTTTCGGGAAACGTTGATATGTGGGAAATAGATGAGTTTGGAAACCTTAAACAACCGCAAAAAGAAAAAGAGATTGAATATTTAGCTATTGGTTCAAGTTCTAGTATAGTGGATGAATATTTTGAACGATTATTAAATGACGAAACCACCGACAAGATTGACCAGAGCCGGATAGATATTCCAACCGCAATTGATTTAGCTGTTGGAGCATTGGATCTGGCAGAAAATGATCCGGATACATCAGGAATGAATATAGCGGTTTTGACAAAAAATGGCGCACGAGAATACGGCCATTCCATCAGGGCGGCTGTTGACATTGCAAGAAAAAAAGAAATAGAAAGTATAAAAAGAAAATACCGATAAATTCTCACTAAATTATATAAATCAGTAAGCCTAACTCATCACATGCCCAAAAAATCCATCTCTTCCCTGGAACTGGCGGCTTTGGTCAAGGAGCTGCAATTCCTGGTGGACGGAAAGATCTCGCAGATCTATCATCCGGAAAATAACATCTTGCTGCTCCAGCTGCACGCTCCCGGAAAAGGGAAGCGGCTATTGAAGATAATCTCCGGAAAGTGGCTCTGCCTCACCGCGCAGAAAGAAAGCGCTTTGAGGCCGTCCGGCTTCTGCATGCAGCTGCGCAAATATATCGATAATGCAGTCATAAGAGATATTTACCAGCAGGGCTCTGAAAGGGCGGTGATTTTTGAACTGGAAAAAGAAGAAAAATATTTTCTTATCGTAGAGCTGTTCTCCAAAGGGAATGTTATCTTGACTGATGCCCAGAAAATAATCATCACCGCTTTGGAAGCGCAGGAGTGGAAAGACCGCACCATCAAGCCTAAAGAAAAATACGTGTTCCCCCCGTTAGACGTTGATTGGAAGGAATTGACGGCAAAAAAGATGCAGGACATTTTTAAAAAAAGCGGGAAACGAAATTTAGCTACGTCCTTAGCAACAGAAATCGGTTTGGGCGGCCTGTATGCGGAAGAAGCTTGTAAGATCGCCGGGGTTGATTTTCAAAAATCTCCGGCAGAAACCCCTTCGGAAGAAATCACCAAGCTTGTGCAGGCCCTTAAATATTTTCTTACCGCTATCGCCGAACCCAAAGGATATATCTATGAAGGAGAGATAACGCCGTTTCCCCTGCAGGGAAAAAAAACGCTGAGGGAGACTGAAACCTATCATGAAGCGATTGATACCCTGAAATTGTCAGAAAAACCGTCACCATACCTAAATAAAATCAAGACCCTGCAGCGGACTATTGCAGAACAGGAAGAAGCCATCAAAAATCAGGAAGAAAATATTGCCGTTAATTTCAGAAAAGGTGAATTGGTGTACGAAAAATACGCTCCGCTGCAGAAGATGCTGGAGATCGTGAAAGAGATGAAAAAAAGCAGGAGCTGGGAAGAGATCGCTAAAGAATTGAAGAAAGAGAAGAAGATTTTATCGGTCAATCTGGAAAAGAAAGCTGTTGTTATTAATTTATAGAAAACTTATTCAGAGTAGTATTCAATGTTAGTTACGGGAACTTTCTTAAAATTAGTTATTAAAATTTTCCCTTCCTCTCCGTCCGGTCGGCTTAAGAAAGAACTTTGTTCTGGGATGTAAAGAGTGCCTTCACGATTGGAATCTTCAGGAACTTCAACATATAATGGGAAGTCTGCCCATCCGCTTATCGGCGATAATAGCAAATAGCTTTCACATTCATTAAGCGCAACGACATTAGCTACCACACAATTATCACGCCCCGGCAGGGTTATTCTGAAAATGCGGTTTGATGTTTTAAAACTATTTTTTATATGTTTATTCATACTTTCCTCTGATTCAAAAAGTTCATCATTAGGAATAGGGATAAATTTTGAGGGATCTAAAATTCTCCCCCTGCTTATTTTATAGTCTTCAATAAAGTATTTTCCCTTCTTTGAAGCCATATATAATTCCGGTAAAAGGCATTCTAAACCATAATCTTGGCCATCCGGATAAACTCCGCGAGGGTTAGCCATCGAAAAGATTATCTGTTCTTCATTTGGCTGTTTTTTATTGGGCTTATGACCCAGCCAAATTTGATTAAAAAAATTGTGATCATCATCGCTGGTGGGGCATCTTCCTTCATAGAAAGCTAAGATTCTTTTATCACTTTTTGTCGCCAGCTGAACCATATCTCCTTCATGAAGCTGAGAGACAAGCTTATCAATGGTTTGCATAGACAGAAAGCAATGATTGGCTATTTAACATTTTCCATACGACAAGCAACAAATATATAAACTTCCCATGCAACCTTAAAGCTATGGCAAAAGTCAATCCTTATCAGGTGGAAGGGAAAGTAGATTATGAAAGATTAGTCAAAGAATTCGGCATTTCCAAGCTGACGGCTCAGGATTTACAGCGTATTAAAAAAATTGCCGGCGAGCTTCACCCCTATTTGAAAAGAGGCATTTTCTTTGCTCACCGGGATTTAAAGTGGTGCCTGGATGAATATGAAAAAGGAAATAAGTTTTTCTTATACACTGGCTGCGGACCTTCCGGACCTGTTCATCTCGGGCATCTGGGAACCTGGAGATTCACTAAATGGCTGCAGGATGCTTTTGGCGTTGAAGTGTGGTTCCAGTTTACCGATGATGAGAAGTTCTTGTTCAAGGATCTAAGCTATGAAGAAGTGCAGAAATGGACTTATGAAAATATGTTAGATGTCATTGCCTTGGGATTTGATCCTAAGAGAACGCATTTCCTAATTGATACCAAACATGCCGGCATCATGTATCCGGAAGCGATCAAAGTAGCGAAGAAAATTACTTTTTCCACTATCAAAGCGGCTTTCGGCTTCAGTGATTCCAACAACATCGGCAGCATTTTTTATACTTCCATGCAGACCGTACCCGTGTTTTTACCTAACGTCTTGCGCGGCGAAAATAGGCCTTGCCTGATTCCGCTGGGAGTGGATCAAGACCCCCATTTCAGGATCAGCAGGGACGTGGTAGAAAAACTGGGACATCACAAACCGGCAGTATTGCATGCTGTTTTCATGCCGCCTTTGACTGGAATGGAAGGAAAGATGAGCAGCAGCGATGCAGATAAGGCGATCCTTACTACTGATGATCTGGCGACGGTGAAGAAAAAGATAAACAAGTATGCTTTTTCCGGCGGACAGGCGACCGTAGAAGAGCACCGCAGGAAAGGCGGCGATCCGGACATCGATATCGCTTACCAATGGCTGCGCTATTTTGAATTTGATGACAAGAAACTGAAGAAGATTCATGATAATTATAAATCCGGTAAATTATTGTCCGGGGAATTAAAATCGATTTTAATCGATAAAATCAATGAATTCCTGGTGGAGCATCGGAAAAAGCGGGAAAAAGCTCGAAAAGAAGTAGAGAAGTATGTTTACAGAGCAAATAGTCCCCCAAAACTTTAAATACCGCAAAATACTTCTAATGGAAAAAAGAGGTTGATATAAATATGGCCAAGAAAGCGCGCCGCAAAAGTTCTGTAAATAAAACCCGGCAGAAATGGCACGCCGTCCCTTTAAAGGGAAGTTTCATGGTCCTTTCTATCATGGGGCTGCTCATCACCGCTTACTTGGTAGAAGACCCAGATTACAAAATGGCATTCATGATCGTCTTCATCGCCATGTTTATCGCTTCTTTGATCAGCATGACCAAAGCTCCCGTCCTGGAGCGCAGGGTGGGATAAGATGGCCGACCGGCAATTTTCATGGAAATTCCCGCTGCAGAAATTTTTAGTACTGCGCATCGAAGGATTATTCCTGCTGATTTTGGCAGTATTGATGTATCTCACTATTTTATACCGCTTCGATAAAGAAGCGCCGGTAGCGGTCGGATTTACGGTCTTGTTTTTGGCGATGTATGCCCTGCTTTCCTTCGCCATACAACGGTGGAGGAGCGTCGAAGAACATTACAAAGTCACCAAAAATTATCTGGAAGTGGTACGGAAGAAAAAAAATAAGACTAAAAAAGAAAAAGCCTTCCTGAAAGATGTTGTACATCACAAGCTGGACAAGGTGTTCTTAGGCGGGTATGTAGTGACTAAGAAAGGAAAGAAACATCTATTGTTCTTCAATACGAAACAGGAATTGGAGAAGTTTGAGAGTTTCCTAAAGAAGCATCTGAAGCCGTAATTGATTTTCTGCAGTTTAAGCAATGTTTGGTAGGGAATAATATTATGGGAGCATTATTCCGTCTGTTGTTCTTTGATAGGTGATGCCCTTTTTTCAAACAATGCCGCGGCAATGACTGCGATGACCTCTTCCTGATTGATGCCGTTCTTGATAGCTAATGCCCGGGCATCCTGGATGCATCCGTCCATCGTCAGCAGGGTTTGTTTACGGATAAGTTCCTGGTCTTCGCTTGCGGACATACTGCCTATTAAAAAAGGACGTATTTAAAAGGATTTAGATGCCGGTTAAATAAAAATTATAAATCGGGGAGTTTCTGCTATGATTATGAGATGGCAGGAAGCAAAGATAATTTCAGATAGATTTTCTTTAGAGTATATCGCTAACTCTTCGTATCAAAACTATTTGTTTGGCGCCGAGCCAATGCATAATCGGGAAGTGGCGCGAAGAGACCTGCTGCCGAAAGGAGAATCGTTAGATGGGTTCTGCATTTTAGTGCGGGGTTCTTCAGATCATCTTCCCTTAAATGTCCCTAAGCCGCAAAATCCCTACGGCGGGCTGTCGGTAGTTTATGATAAAAATACAGAACCATATTAGCAGCCATGATTTTCATTAATTCTCTGAAACGTTTATAAAAGAGCTTATTTTATCATTTGCATGCCATCGTTCTGGAAGCACGTCAACCAAGTACTGAGGGAAGCCGACATCATAATCGAAGTGCTGGATGCCCGGTTCGTAGAAGAGACCAGAAACCGGGAAATAGAATCCAAAGCGGAAAGGTCCGGGAAGATAGTCTTATATGTCCTTAATAAGTGCGATCTGGCAGACCTAAAAAAAGTCAAGGAAGAAACTTCTAAATTAAGCCCTGCGGTGTTCATCTCCAGCAGGGAGAAATTAGGCACGACCATCCTGAAGAAAAAAATACTGGAATTGTCGCGCGGGGAAAAAGTTACCGTGGGCGTTTTGGGGTATCCAAATGTAGGCAAGTCCTCTCTCATCAATGCTCTGACCGGGAGAGGCGCGGCCAGGACTTCTGCGGAAAGCGGATTCACCAAAGGATTGCAAAAAATCAGGGTTGACAGCAAAATAATGCTCATCGATACTCCGGGAGTTTTTCCGAAGGAAGAGAAAGACATCGTCAAACATGGAAAGATCAGCGCCATCGACTACGGCAAGATCAAAGATCCGGAATATGTGGCTATGAAGATCATCGAAGAGGAGAAAGAGAAGATAAAAAAATATTTCCGGATCGAAGAAGATGATGCAGAAGAAATCCTGGAGAAAATCGCCATCATCTACAAGAAGATACGGAAAGGAAACCTGCCGGATCTGGAAGCTACAGCAAGGCTGCTGCTGAAGGAGTGGCAGACGGGGAAGATTAGATAGAACATAAACTGAAGGAGATGGAAGAACTTTACAAGAAGCGGATGAACAGCAGGGAAACTATTGAACAAACGCTGAATGGCTGGTTCGGATATATGAATGGAAGTAACATGCATAACTTACAACAAAAGATACTCAAACGTATTGCTGAATGGTGAAATATTATGGCTGCTTTATCTGCAGCGCATAAAGTTTTGCTGATTCCAGCGCTGCCTGCGGAGAAATATTCACCCAGCCTTTATCTTTGACCGGAACAACTATAGAACCTACTTTTGCGCGATACATCTGGCTGCTGCAACGGATGCAGGTATGTTCTGCTTCTGTCCGCATCCAGGGAAGATTCTTTTGGTCCAGCCCAACTATGTAAATACTGATCTCTTTTAAGGAAACGCCTATCTCACGCACTTTATCCATCACCAATTCTTCGGCATGGTCGCAGCCGCCGATCATCGACTCGGTCCGGGAAGGGATGTCAAAACGGATGCAACGCGGTTCACATAAATCTTTAGTTACAGGATTGTGATCATTATAGGCGGTAGCAAGGATCTGGTTTCCTTGATAGACGGCGACTGAACCAAACTTCATCTTCTGGCAAGGCGAATCTATCGCCGCGTCAAACCCGGCGCGATAGATCAAATCTTCAAAAAGGTTATTTTCCGGATCGAGTATTTTTGCTAAATTAAATGAAAGCTCCTTGAAACGCAGTTTTGTTCTTTCATTGCTAAGCACATAGGCTGGAGTTCTGGTTGCATATTCAGTGAACACCGGCTTATTTCCCAAAAATTGTTCCTCGGTGAAATCAATCTCGGTTCCATCGCCAAGCACATTCCAATAATGAGAACCCATATCTGCAAAAGGAGTTCCAGTAAGGGAAGCGCGGCGCATTTCGCCGCCAAGATGAAACTGAGCTAAGGTCGATACTACTGCGCATTGCCCCAACAGGAGATTTTCCTCGCTCCAAGCCGGACTAAGACTGGTGTTTTTTGAAACTATGTGCGGAAGAAGCGAAATGAATTTCTCTAATGTTATATCAGCCATCTTTCTTGCAGAGATAAATGGGATATATTAATATTATCATGATTAAAAATACCTATTAAAATTATGGTGATAAAAATCATTTTTTCTTTTCGTATTCCTCTTCAAACATCTTCACCAGCAGCTGCGCGGTCTTATCGCCTACGCCTTTCATCTTCAGCAGATCCTCTTCACGGGCATTTACCAGATTTTTGATGCTGCCGAAATGTTCCAGCAGGATGCGCGCAGTCTGTATTCCAATGTTGGGAAAAGCAGAGACGATAAACTCCTGCTGCTCGCGGACCGATTTCGGTTTTAAGGCATGCAGGGAAAAATCAACCTCTTTGCCCTGCTCCCGCTTCGCCATGACCGCCAGAAGACCAGCGGTATCCTGCGAATTTTTGGTGTACAATACCGGGACCTGAAAATCCAGCACGATCGAAGCCAGCATCCCGCGAATGGCGTTGGCATGCACTTTTCGCACCGAATAGATGTCTTCTTCACCTTCTATGACCAAGACCGCTTTAGGAAATGAATTCTTTAAATCACGCACCTGTTCTAATATCCGCCCGTCGATGATGGAAGCGACAAAATCAGGAACTTTTTTCAGTTCTACCCCTACGCTGCCGGAAAGGACATAATCTGCGACCGATAATTGCGCTGTCTTTACCGATATTCCTGCATCAATCAGCTCTTTCACCACGCGATTATTTTTTTCCCGATGATCTGCAAGAACCGCAATCACCGGATTATCGGTAATGAACTGCTGTAATGAAATATCGGCTGAAATGTTAGCCCGTTCCGTATTTTTCTGCAATGAAAAATCTTTTTTTAATTGTTCCAGGTTGCGGTACATCTTTTTTTCTTTGTGATGCGAACTCCATCGGTATGCTTCATCCCGCGTTCCTTTAGTAACCAAGATGGTAACTTCTCCTTCTTCTAGACGCCCGGTCCTGCCCCGGCGCTGGATGGAACGGATGGCGCTGGGTATAGGCTCATAAAAGATAACCTTATTCACGGAAGGAATATCCAGCCCTTCTTCAGCTACGGAAGTGGCAACCAGAACATTAAACTCTCCCTTGGAAAATTTATCTAATATCTCTTTCTGCTGTTTTTGTGAAAAACCCAAGCCGTTCTTTTTAGCCTGCCCGACAAAGATTTGGTTCCGGATGTTAAGCTCGCTGATTTTCTGCGCTATTTCTTCTGCAGAATCGCGGAACTGGGTGAATATGATGATTTTGGTATTATTGTTTTTGGTAAAAGTTTCCTGTACCAGTTCCTGCAGTTTCGTCATCTTAGGATGGATAATATTTTTGGCCACTAATCCTTCGGTCAGATGCAATGCAGACTTAAACCGCTCATCTTCGACGAGATTTTTCACCGCTTTCACTTTAGAAGTGATGGATTCCTGCTGGATCCTTTTAAAATAAGAGCTTAGCGGCTTGATTCCCTGCGTCTCCAATAATTCCAAAGCGTGATCTACTTTCAGTGCCTCGGCGATGACGGAGATGGAACGGAGCACGGAAAAATCCTTGAATCCGGAAGAAACTTCTTTTTGCAGCTCTCCCTGCAGAGCCAGTAACGGGCCTTTAGACATCTCTGTGTCATTGCAATGACCTAACTGCTGCGCTTCCGAAAGCTTCGCTCTGCGGCAATCTCCTAATAATTTTTGTATCTGTTTTAATTCTGCTGGAAATTCCACTTCCACCCAATTTTTAAGTATCGGCTGCAGATAAGGCTTCACATCGGCATCTTTTTCTGTGCGCACCTCTACTTTTTCTATCTTTAAATTGGAGCAGACTTCCTTAACCTGCTCTAAGTCGCTCCCTGGAGAAGCCGTCAAGGCCAAAATTCTGGAAGCGGAAGCGGTTTTTTCATACTGCTGGGCGATCCAGACATAAGCATACTCTCCGGTAGCGTGGTGAGCTTCGTCAAAAATCAACAGGGAAATTTCTTTGAGCTTGATACGATTATTGATTATGTCGTTTTCTAAGCCCTGTGGCGTAGAGATGATGATCTGCGCATCTTTCCACAACTCTGCACGTTTATCAGGACTGACACTGCCGGTAAATAGGACAATCTTTTCCGGAGGAACAGTGAGATGGCTACGGAATGTTTCTATATGCTGTTCGCATAATGGTTTAGTCGGCGCAAGCATTAGAATTTTGGAATCGGGATAATGATGCAGCCGCTGCGCTGCAAGAAGAAAAGCTACCGCAGTTTTTCCCAGGCCGGTCGGCAGGACCACTAAAGTGTTGTACTGTGCAGCCGTGCCTAAAATAGTCTGCTGGTAGAGGCGGGGAGTGAAGTTGCGGAGCATGGGTTTATTTTGTGGGGATCATTTATAATATTTTAGAGGCTTTAAGCGCATCATAAGGGCTTTTTGTAGCATTGGTGGGCCTGCACATTTTCCACACATAAAGTTTATATTTTAAAACCATTTGCAGTTTCTATGAAAATTTTATTTGTATGTAACCAAAACAAGAATCGCAGCAAGACCGCCGAACTTCTTTTTAAGGAAAAATTTGATACCCGATCAGCAGGATTATATTGTGCTAAGAGAATATCCGAAAAAGAGCTTATCTGGGCAGACCTCATAATCGTCATGGAAGAAGAACAACGGCATGAGATAGCGCGGCGATTCCCGAAACAATATCTACAAAAGAGAATTTTATGCTGGGATGTACCAGACGAGTATAGTTTCAACCAGTCTGCACTGGTTAACCTCCTCTGCAAACGGATGGATTCTTCCATGGAATTAGTCTCCTAACCATTCTTCAAATTGTCGCTTAGCCTCTTCCTTTGAAGAAAAAAATTTTGTTTCGGCGATTGACATTTCGGCCATGCGCCGGGTTACTTTATAATTTACTCCCCCAGAATCCCGTATTTCTATGATAGATAATTCCCATTTCTTGGAAGGGTGTTTTCTTGAGGCGCCCACATCTCTTTAGGTTGAGTATCGGTTTAAATAAGCTGTCCGAGGTTGTCCAGTGCATGGAAGGTGAAGCCTAGACTTTCTAAAAATGCAAAATTTTGAAAGATTAAGCTTTAATGCACTGGACAAATTTGCTGTCCAGTGGGTACGTTTTTGGGCGTTATGGGGCAATAAATTGCGCCCTTTCAGACTTTATATCCCCCAAACTTTGAGGTTTAGGGATATAAAGTGTTATGTTTAATTTTCAAGTTACCTTAATTGGCTTACTCCTATCGGAAATTATCTTCTTATTGGCGTTGCTGTCTTTAACAATGTAAAATTTTATGATGGCAAAAACAAGATTAAAATATACTTGTGACCAACAAACAATATTTTAATCTTGTTTTTGCCTAATCTGAAAGTATTAAATACCTCTGGCAGCAACGCTCTACGCACGGTAACTTGAAAACTCTGCGACTAACTACGTTAGTCTTGCGGGGACATAAAGTCCACGAAACATAACGGCCGTTATGTTTCAATTTTTATTAGCACGAGAATTAACTACTTACATTACCTTGAGCTAAAGCAATAAGTATAGACTCAAGTTCTTTTTGTTTACCTTCACTACAATATTCTGCAGGACTACAATTTAGTATTTTATTTGGTTGATAAAACCATTTCACTAAATCTTCCTGTTGATTTGAAAAAGAAGCATCAAGAACTTTACTAAGACCTTTACCTGCTAAAGCATATACATCATCTATTGTTTTTTTATCTTCAACCATTATTAAATAGTTTCTATTTAAGTATATAAACGTTTCTCGTGCTAACAAAAACTTTCTCCACTTCGTTATACGAATCCCCCCACCCCGTTCTCTTCGGTCACCCGTAAGTCGGAGAAACTAACATCGTTATGTCCAATAAAATATTACTTTAAGTAGCGGCGAGCAAAATCTTGGTGTAATTGTTCGCTAGTTATCGGTTTCCCATCCCGATACAATCTAACTTCAAGAGAACCAGAATATTGAGTAGTTATCAATGATAATTCCACTGCCTTTGCTAGATCTAATTGATCGGTTGTACCCTGTAAGGTCATTTCTCCTTCAAACCCCATTGGGTCCTTGACAATCAATTCTAATTTATATTCTGGATTTTTACAATCTGCCATTTTTGAACCTCCCCAGCCATAGGAATCTAAATAATTTATAAAAGTTACTCCTAAAAGTCATGATTTTACTCCTGCGAGTTTACTCCACTTCGTCCCGTAAACTCCTTGGCTTTGTCCCCATTCGTTCGAAATTGATTAAAACAAATTCTAGCCTCACGAATTGCGGCAAGGGAACATAACCGGAATTAAAATCTATTTTTAAATTAAGATAATATCCACTCTTTCTAGCTAATACAATCAATACCCAAATCTTCTCTCATAATTTTTATGATCCAGCCACTCCAGAACAACGCTAAGAACTACCACTTCATCTCTTTTGATAGTGTAAATCAATCTCCAAGCATTTGGTAAGTTATACTTCCACAAATTAGTCAGCGGACCATATTTATCTTGATATTCTTTAGGAATAAGCCGTTTTGGAATCTGAATCCCGGAAAAAGCATTCTTTTTCAAATCAGTCGCTGCTCTGTCTAACCATTCTTTTAACTGCTTATCTTCAAATTTGCCATCTTCTAATTCGTGATAAGCTTTCTTAAGATTCTCATCTCCAAATTTTACTTCCGAGTTCAGTTCCATGACAAATCTTTCCTCGCTAAATATCTTTTAACTCCTTCTGGATCCCAAACCCAGGCGATTTTTCCTTCTTTATCTACTGCAATTTTGCCTGATTGTGTCAGATAGTCAATAATTACGCAAAAAGTTTGGTACATCATTTGTTTTGGCAAATGCTCCCAGAGAGATTTTTTCTTAAATTCTCCGCTATTATTATAAATAAATTTTTCTACCATAAGTACTGTATCTAACCGGGGATAATGTAAAATGTCCTTTGGCTTCATTAATAGTTCTTGCATTGGGTGTATAAACTTATATAACTATTTAAATGTTTCTATGACTTTAACGGAAAATGCCCTAATGACAGGACTCCAAATTAACTCCCTCACTGCGGCTCGGACTTGAGGATAAAACCACTGAAACATAACTTCGTTATGTCCGATTCAAGAAAAGGAAATATAATAAAAAAGTGGTTCGATACCAATAAATCTTCAAGCAGTAATATTTATAATTTAGTGAATAATACCAGAATTATGAATAACCCAAAAGTAGCATTATTTGATATGGATGGAACCATCTGTGATTATGTTGGTTCTATGAAATTAGAATTGGATAGATTAAGAGCTCCAAATGAACCCAGATTAGATCCATTTAAAATTGATAATGATCCAAAATATCAATATCTTTGGGATAGAATGGATTTAATAAAATCTGATGAAAATTGGTGGGCAAATCTTCCAAGATATACTTTGGGTTTTGATATTTTAGCAATAACAAAAGAACTAGGTTATTACAATGAAGTTTTAACGCAAGCCCCTAAAACGAATCCAGCTGCATTAGCAGGTAAGTTAAGATGGATTTTGAATAATTTAGATGCAGATACTGACTTTACAATGACTAGAAATAAAAGTAGACATTATGGTAGAGTACTGGTAGATGATTATCCGGGTTTTGTACTTCCTTGGCTTGAACATCGTCCAAGAGGTCTCGTAATTATGCCATCTAATGAATATAATCAAGGCTTTAACCATAAGCAAGTTATCATTTATGATGGCCAAAATAAAGACCAAGTAAGAGAAGAATTAATTGAATCAATGCGTAGATAGCTCGCCCTTTATTTCTCTTAAGATTGAAGCGGGGAAGACGCGATACGTTTACTGCAGTCACAATTTATCTTTGAGTTCCTGCAGCACCCCGGATGCGCCGCAAAAGAAGAACAGGTTGTCCACCTGCGGCATCAGTTTCTTGATCTTCTGCAGCTGTTTTTTCGCTTTGGTGATCCGGTAACTGCATTTAACCTCATAAGCATCACAGGAATTTTTACGCCTGGCTAACAGATCGATCTCGGCGACGACCCGCCCGCGCTTAGAGAACAGGCGCACATTTTTAGAGACAGAATCGTAATCGGACTTGATCATCTCGCGGAGATTTTCGACGTAGATGTCGTGTTTTATCCTTTTGACCGCCCCCTATAATGAAGATTATAGAGCTGTAAGTATAAATAATTTGTTGCAATAATGAATATACTTTAGGCAGTTGCGGCCGGACAGAGCTGTTATAGAAGAGTTTATTTGGGAAGGTTCTGTTTCCCGGTTAAAGTAAGGACTTTTCCTTCTCTCTTTATTTCGATTGTTTCCAGATTATTGATCACCAAGTCGCTCCCCAACAGATAATAAGAAATATTCCTCAATTCCCTTATGCGCACTTTCTCCACATTAGGTATCTCCACGACTTCAAAAGGCGCTTTCCCTTTCAGATGCGGGTTGTTCTCATCGAATAATCCGATAAATGCATACCAGGAATCTTCATCTTTGTGGGATGGTTTCCGGCTGATAACCACGCTCTTTACTTTATAGTTCATTACTTTTTCTGCCATGCGTCATTCGATAAAGTCTTTACTTTTAAATGTTACTGCCATTCCTTTCTGATGAAGGTGGTAAGAAATAAACCCGCCCAAGCTAAAGAATATCATGGTCCAGAAACGGCTGACCCAGAAACTGCCGGCCACGTATCCGGCCAGAAATCCCAAGATTATCAAGATAAAGGGAAAAATCGGCTGTTTATAGCGCTCGATAAAACATATCCTGCCGGCCAGCAGGCCGCTTAACAATACCGCCAAGTAACTGATCGCGGGAGTGCGCAGCAGCACGGAAATCATGAATCCGAGAACTACAAAAAAAAGAGCTGCAACTTCCGCCCAGCGCTCCTGAAGCTTAAAATCTGCCATGGTCTAAGGTTCCTCTAAAGTCCAGCTAAGGTTCCATCAATAATTGGATTATCGCAGTTATCGCGGTTATCGCTATCGCAATGATCAAACCTATCTTCGTACCAGTCAATAACAGCACTCCGAACACCGCTACTGAAGCGAGCGCCACATAATACCAGGGGCGTGAACCGAAATAGATGTTAAGGCCGTCCAACTGCGGAAGAGGCAGGACCGCACATGCAGCCATGATCCAATTCAGCCACAGCCCCTTGCTAAAAAAATAATTTTCCGGAAAAAAAAACAAACTTATGGCAAACAATAAAGCCAGCAGCAGATTGGCGGCTATCCCCGAAAAGGAGATCCGGGCATTATCCGAATAAGAAAAACCATATCTGAATTCGCCCAGACGCTGGCGCACCATGAACGATACCGCTACGCCGCCGATAAGCACTAAAGGTACGCTCCCTTTGCTGAGGAGAGTGATGATCAGGGCGATGATTATGCCGGTCCACCACCCATTGTAATGCGCTTTATATCCTTCTTTAAGCGCGTATATCTTTTGGCAGGAAAAACGCACTAAAAATGAAACTGCTACCAGGATCGCCATGAGGAAAAGATTCCGCAACCCTAAGCTGAGGTCCAGCGTTTCCTCACCCCAATCGTTAAATGAAAACATAAACGCGGTGAGAAAAACTGCCGGGATCAAGACAGATAATTCTTCTTTTTCAAAACTGAAATGGTCTTTGATCCGCGCTTTTAATTCTTCCCCTCTGACCATAGATGAATCAAATAAATTGGACTATATAAAAATATTGGTCATAAAAATGCCGGCCGCTTACTTTTTCTTTAAAAGCAATATCTTATAAATGTGCTCGCCGCGTTCCAGCTCCTCTTTGGCGACCAGCGTAAATTTAGAAGAAATAGCCGCGTCCCACCCCCGCCGGCTGATGAATAATAGGGTACCTTTGGGTTTCAGCAGATATTCTGCCTGATGATACATCTCATTAAGCTTGTCTTCATCTTTAGTGGTTATCTGGAAAATGAGGTTATCAAATTCTTTTTCGGCATAAGTTCCGCTCAGTTCATCCAGATACATCCTCTGTATGCTCACTAATTCCCTTACTCCGGCTATTTGCGCGTTCTTTCTAGCTGCGATAACATTTTGGTTGCTTTCATCTATTGCGATGATGACCGAGGCTTTTTTTGTTTTAGCCGGACCATAATTTAAGCCCTTAAACAGCGGCAATCTTGAATAAGAGAATTCTTCCGCGGTCTTTCGGTGGACTGGTTTGTTATTCGCGTATAGCGCTGCTTCTATAGAGATAACGCCGTCTTTGGCAAATCCCACCAATAATTTTTTTCCCGGGACGAAACCGGACCTGCGTGCAAAGAAATATCCTATATCCCCTTTGCAGGACGCAGAATTGGTAAATACCCTATAATCGCGGGCGTTCAATTCGAAACCGGCAAGGTCTAATCCGGCAAAATATTCCGTTCCATTGAAGTGGACTACCAGCAGAAAATCCGGCTTTTTCAGATCGATGGACAAAGAGATGTGCTGTTTTTCGGCGGCAGTAAAAACTGCTCCGACAAAAGCCTTGGCGACAGCCAGCCGATTTTCTTGCCCTTTTAGATTTTCCACCTCTGCCCTGAAACTTAATCCGGAAGCGACCCATTCCGGCCACTTTATATTTTCAAGATTTATCTTGTCAGTTTTTTTCCAGGTTCCCAACTGCAGCAATAACCGGCGGACGGATTGGGCGCGGTGCAGCAAAGAGAGAGCTTTTTTAGGATCGGAATCGAATTCAACTGCACCAGGGCTTATTTTGGTATCAAGATTGATTAATTCTTTAATCTCTTTCCCGCATATATTTTCCAAGCCGGGATTTACCAATGCGCAATATTTCATTGCGGCTGCTCTGCAGAAGCCTCTTCCTCAGCTCCAGCCACTATTTTTGCCGCAGCTGCCAGATGATCGCCTTCTTCCAGGCGCATCACCCTGACGCCCTGCGTTGCCCTGCCGATGATAGAAATGTCAGAACACTTGATCCTTATGCCGATGCCCTGCTTGGATACCAGCATCAATTCTTCTTTGCCGTCGACCAGCATCACCGCTTTTACCGGCCCGTTCTTGTCAGTAATCTTGATATTGGTGACTCCCTTCCCACCCCGGTTACAGAGACGGTACTCAGAAACCGGAGTTCTTTTGCCATATCCTTTTTCAGTCAGGGTCAGTATGTCCATCCCCTCCTCTGCTGCGAGCATGCCGATAACTTCATCTTCGCCATCAAGACGGATACCGCGGACACCGCCTGCCGCCCGGCCCATGGAGCGGACATCCCCTTCATTAAAGCGATTGGCCGAACCTTCCTTGGTAGCCAAAATGATCTCCTGATCGCCAGTAGTGTATTTTACCCCGACCAGCATGTCGCCTTCATCGATGCCTATGGCGCGGATGCCGCCTTTTCGCAGACGGGAGAATTCCTGAAGTTCGGTCTTCTTGACCGTGCCGTCTTTGGTGGCCATGAAGAGATATCCTTCTTTAAAGTCACGGACGGGGATGATCGCGGTAACTTTTTCATTACTTGCTTTTTCGATCAGATTAGCGATATGCTGTCCTTTGGCTTGTCTGCTGGCTTCGGGAACGTGGTACACTTTCAGCCAGTATACCTGGCCCTTATCCGTAAAGAACAGCAGGTAAGCATGGGTAGAGGTGATATACAGCCTTTCCACGAAATCTTCATCTTTCATGCTTGCTGCTTTCACGCCTTTGCCGCCGCGCTTTTGAGTCTTATAAGTATCTAGAGGGAGACGTTTCACGTAACCGGAATTGGTCATCGTCACGACGACGGTTTCTTCTTTGATCAGCTCTTCCATATCCGCATCTTCGTATTCTCCACGCATAACTCTGGAACGGCGCCCATCACCATAAGCTGCTTTGATTTCTTCCAATTCTTCATTGATTAAGCCGTACACTTTTTGTTCCGAGCCCAGGACTTCTTTATAGAAAGCAATTTTTTGCAGAAGATCCGCATGTTCATTGCGAATTTTCTCCTGTTCTAAAGAAGCAATTTTTTGCAGACGCAAATCGAGAATTGCATTTGCTTGTTCAACGGTTAAAGAATAAGTGCTGGTTAAGAAATTTCTTGCGTCCTCGACAGTTCTGCTCTTCTTAATGCCGGCAACAACTTCGTCAACATTGTTGAGGGCAACCAGCAAACCTTCTAGAATATGCACGCGCTGCTGGGCTTGTTCTAAATCGTATTTGGTGCGTTTGGTTATGACATCCTTCCGATGAACAAGATGATAATGCAGCAATTCTTTCAGGCCGAGTGTTTTTGGCTCTCCGTTAACTAGGGCCAGAAGATTAATGCCAAAAGAAGTGGTTAATCTGCTGTACTGGTGAAGTTGATTTAATATCACGTTCGAATCGGCATCTTTTTTGAGGCTAATGACTACCCGAATTCCGTCGCGGTCAGATTCGTCGTTGATGTCACGAATTCCGAGAATTTTTTTGTCCTTTACTAACTCAGCAATCTGTTCTATCAATTCCGACTTATTTACCTGATAAGGTATTTCTTTGACGATTATCTGATCGCCTTCAATTTCGGTTATCGCCTTGATGACGACTTTTCCGCGGCCTTTTTCATAAGCATGCAGCAGCTCGCTGCCGCAGAGAACCTCTCCCCCAGTAGGAAAATCCGGGGCCGGGATTATTTCCATAAGTTGTTGAGTATTGATGGCCGGATTGCCAATAAACGCGATGAGCGCATCGCAGACTTCGCGCAGGTTGTGTGGAGGGACGTTGGTAGCCATGCCCACCGCTATCCCTGAAGAACCGTTTACCAGAAGATTGGGTATCCTGCTGGGCAGGATGGACGGCTCCTTTAATGAACCATCAAAATTATCCCTGAATTCGACGGTGTTTTTTTCGATGTCCTTGAGCATCTCTTCCGCCAGCTTATTGAGCTTGGCTTCAGTATACCTCATGGCCGCAGCGTTATCGCCATCGATACTTCCAAAGTTTCCTTGGCCTTTGATCAGAGGATAGCGTAATGAGAAATCCTGAGCCATACGCACCAAGGAGTCGTATACGGCAGTATCACCGTGGGGGTGGTATTTTCCTAATACTTCCCCCACTATTCTGGCGCATTTCTTAAAGGGCTTGTTATGAAGCATACCCATGTCATGCATGGCGTACAGAATACGCCTATGAACCGGCTTGAGGCCGTCCCGCACATCCGGGAGAGCTCTGCCCACTATGACCGACATGGCGTAATTTAGATACGCAGTTTTCATCTCCTCTTCTACCACTCTGGGGATTATGCCAACGTGCTCTTCCGGCTTATTTTCAGGGCTAGTTTCAGTCATTTTTTCTCTTTAAAACACAACATCTTGTATATTTGATTTATCGTCGATAAAGTCGTAAAATTTCAAGATTTTCTGGCTTTATAAAGATTATGCTTTTTTGTGCTAAATTGAGCCACTCCCGATAAGGGACTTTACATCGAGTGGGATGGAAGGCATCATCGCGTTCTAATTCATGGAAAAGGATATTCGAACAATAGAAAGAACAGAGACAAGCTCAAACACAGAATCGTTACCGAGCAGCTAAAAGGAACGATGATACGAATTGAAGATAATGGAAGGTTTAATCAGAGATTTGTTGAGGGAAAGGTTGAAGAGATTGTAGTTCTTATCGCTAAGGAAAAGCTAGAAAACAAAGTTTATTATTTGTGAGGGGATAATACCTTTCAAAACCAACATTTATCCGAGTTATCTTTTAACCATTTTCTTTTTTCTTCATAGTTAGGCATTGCTTTTTCTACTAATCTCCAGAATTCAGAAGAATGGTTTTTCTCTTGCAGGTGGGCTAGCTCATGAATACAAACATAATCTATCACTTCTTCCGGAGCAAAGAGCGTACGAGTTGAGATATTAATATTATCAGAACGTGAACAGCTCCCCCAATTGGAAATATTATACTTCAAGAATATTTTCTTGAACTTAAAATTAAAGTAGCTCTCATTGAGATGGTGAATTTTAGATTCAAGATATGGTTTTTTCTTTTGGGCTATCAGACGGCTTAGTAATACAGAAATATGCTCATGTTGAGCCTCTTTTGGAAGTACACTTGAAACAGTAAAGTAAAAATCATTTCCAACTGCCTTTGCAGAACTGCTTTGTTTTTCACTAACAGAAAGATGAAGCAAGTATTCTTCGTTCCCAAGCTGTAATTTATCTCCGTCATTATACTTTCTTGAACCTTTACTTTTGAATTCAGAAGGTTTATCTCGTAGTTTCTCTCCTGCCCACCTCTTTAAGCGCATTAATTCCTTAAACTGCTCTTCTCTTGATAATTCTAAAGGAAGTCTAATCTGCACGCCAGTTTTTCCTATCGAAACTCTGCTGCTCTCCCTTTGCTCTAAGTGGATGTGCACTTTGTATTCCGTTCCATCAATACTAATTTTATCAATTTTCATGGGTTACATATTTTAATGCGCTCCTGTGTGTTGACAAGCCAAACATCCTCGGGGTTGTTCCAACTCCCCTTCGATGGTTTTTATCCTGCCATTTTCTACGACAATCTTATCACCGCCGTAATTTGGAGTCGCTTTTAATCGTTCAAACAATTTCCAGCCAATGCTTCTCCGCTTAAAGCTATCATTCAGAGTGCATAAAGTCATGTGATCATAAAATAAAATTAAAAATTCTTTGTGGGTCAGGGTCAAAGGTTTATGCTTTTCTGCAAATTCTTGTAGCCACTTGCCGTGTTGAAACAATTTTTCTTCCTTATCAAAGCATTTTCTGGTGCAATAATTTCCATAGTACCAATTTACGAGATTTTTTATTGGGTACTTTTTGGTGGAATTAGTCATTTGGGCATTAGAGAAATTAAGTATATTAAAGATTATGGTGGAGAAGAATTAGGTTAAGTAGAAATAGGAGAGTAACGATCTCCTTATTATCTATTTTTACGTTGATTTATTTCCTTCGTCGTCAACAAATACGAGTAGTCTGGGATTTTCCTCTTCTTTTAAGAAGGCAATTTTGTAACCTTCATTTACTCGCTCCATCATGTAATAAGTAAAACGCACTGCCTTCCGAGTGGTCTGTGCTCTAGTCTGTGAAAAATCGGCAGCTAATGATTCCAACTGCCTATATGTAACATGATCAAAACTAACTTTTATTGATGGAAGCTGGTTATCATTTTCCTTTCCGGGCTTATCGTTGTTAAAAATCGTTGACTCCTTTACAACATATACCATTCCTTCTAATCCTTGATTATTCTCCTTGTCAAAATCATCTTTTGGCGTATATTTATCATAAAAGGAATTTGCAAGAGCTTCTATTTTGTCTGGGCCATTACATGTAGATTCATAAATTCGCATAACTACTCTCTTAATAACTAAAGAATCCTGTTGAGGGTCGTAATCCGGATCCGGTTCAACAGAGGCAACGAGTTGCGAATTACTATCGCGTAAAAGAATTTGGCCATCTCCGGGAGGAAACAATCCCATTTGGTCCGGCGGGAATTGAAATAAATGCGATGTTGAATATGCATTTAAGCTGTATTGCGATGCCAAATCTTTACATGCATCTTCTAATCTCTTAATTGTGTCCAAATATTTCTGATTTTTTTGTGCCGGTGACCCCATTTTATTATCCCCAGATTCGATAAAATTACCTAATATAAAAAACTTTGTGTAATTTTCCTCGCAAACGTTTAGTGTTATTTTCCATCCTTCTTCATCTCCCCCATAGCCTTACTAATCTCATCCTTGCTAGCTTCTTCTTGCTGATTCAATTCTGTCAGCCGTTCCGCTTCATCAGCTTCTTTACCCACATCTTCAGCCTCTTTTAAGACTTCAGAAGACACATGTTTCAGGAAAGCCTGTTTAGCTTCTTCGCTGGGCAGATCAAAATATTCAAAGAATTTCTTGGTAAGCTTCACTTTGAACGTCCGGCCGTATTTCTCTTTCATGACGAAACCCATCTCTTCCAGCTGCTTCATGTGGTCATAGGCCTTGGCATTGCGCAGTTTAACAACTTCAGATTGCATTATAGGATAACGCCAGGCGATGACCGCCAGAGTTTCCATCAGGGGGCGCTCTAATTCGGTGTTGGAAACCAGGCTGCTCACCAAAGGGACGTAATGGTCGCGGACGGTTAATTTCCAGCCGTTCTCTTTCTTGATGATCTGCAGAGAATTATCCAGCTGTGAATAACGACTGCTGAGAGCCTGCATTATCGCTTCTACCTGCGGTATTTCCAAAGAACATAAACTGGCGATACGTTCTGAAGAGATCTCTTTCCCTACCGCAAACAATACGGCTTCAACTTTTTTTTCGTTTTCTTCCATGCTCCACCCCGACAGCTTCCTCTTTCAGGAAGTAGATGCTTTCTTTCATATCTATTTTTCCGGCATCTATTAATTTATCTAAGAAATCTTCCAGCATCTCCAGTTTTACGCCGGTCAGTTTGCTGAGCTGTTCTGAAGTAAGATTGCCTTGGCGCAGCAAAACAGTTATATAATTGCCCAGAAGCGCGGCGGTAGTCTGATGAAGGACCTGATTTTCCATCTTTAATTGCTTGGCCAGCATATCCACGCCGTGTAATTTTGCCTGAAGATCGTTCAGGAAAGACGAAACGTCTAAGCTGGAGATCTTTAATTCGTGCGGTTCGATTATCTCGATCAATGAAGGCATGTATTCAAAACAAAAATCGATGATGTGGGTCAGGCTGGCCGTCTTTATTTCCAATTCGGCAAAGACCATCCACAGATCGTTCTCTTCGTGTTTCTTAAGGTCGGCAAGCTCTTCTTTAAGGACGGCATAATGCGTATCTTCCTTGAGTTTTTGGATGTAGCCTTTTAATGCAGAATCCACATGCTCTTTAGGTTTGCCCAGAACTTCTATGACCGCCCGGAAATGGATATTCTTTTCCATGAAGCGTAGAAACGTGGCGGGTTTTTAAGTGTTTCCTCTGTCTATTACCAAAACTATGCTCAGCAAACCGAAGACCGCAAACAACACCCAAGAGATCAGATTTTTGGACCTTTCAGCGGTCGATTCATATACCACGATGCCGCTAGGCCCAGAATATTTTTTACCCATTTTTTCTTCAGAAGAGAGGGCCGGCCTTTCGGGGTTGGAAAATAAGGGCAGGCTCTGGTTTGAATACCGCGCCGGCTGGACTGCCCGTATTTTTTGGCTGATGCTTTTTTCTGTTTTTTTGCCATCCTTCCGGTATTTCACCATAAGGGAATATTCCCCTTCGGTCAAATCCGGATCAGCAATAACTAGCATTTCTACAGTCTTGGTTTCTTTCTCATCTACGGAAAAAGTTATTTTATTTTCTTCGCGATTGCCGGAAGAACAGGAATAACATTTACTCCCGCGGTACAGATAGCTCCATGCAGTAAATTCTGCATCTTCATCGTCTAAAAATTGCACCTTTAACCGGAATGCTTCCCCGGCATTAATCTCTGCCCGCAAGTCAGTTATTTGGACCATATTTTTCACATTATTTGCGGTTTCGCTTATTCCGGCCTTTTCCTTTTCTAAGTAGATCGTAGACTTTTGACAGAGATCTGCATCTATGCCTTCTATAGTAAACTCTTTTTCTGCGCTGGTGCCTAAACCTTCCACCACCAATGTCGCCGTGCCGCTTTCTATCTTAGCGTCGCAGTTCGGTTTGATCTGCACTGGCAAAGTCAATTCATAAAGAGTATTTTTTGTCTTGAGGTTGATTTTAGTTTTCTCGCTGATGACTTTCCCGTTTTTTTCCGCCCAGGCGGAAACAGAATATTTATTTGTAGAATTCTTATATATCTCCACATCGGCTTTGACCACCCCGCCGAAAGACACCGGCTGTGGGCTTATTTCGGTGATGTTGATGGCAGAATTCATCTCGTCGGCGGAAGAAGCAGAAATTTCTTCCCCTTCATTATTAGCGACAAGAAACATTGACTCGGCTACATTATCAGTAAGGTTGGTATCATTACAGCTGGGATGGGCTATCGCTTTGATAAAAAGCACCCGGTCTTCTTCCTCGATATCGGCCGTCCATGATTTTTGATGGGTGTTGGTGGTGTTGAACTTTTCCTTTACTATGTTCTTGAACAAGTCTTCTATCCAATACTCGATGACAAACGGAAAGGTTTCATCATTTATTTCCGGGGTGAATTTTACGGCCTGCCCATTTTCATAAAAAATAGTTTGGTTGGCAGGGTTTATTTCCAAACCGATATCGCAGAGCACTGAAGAAGCGCTTATCACTTCGAAATCTGCGCAGACTGCGCCGTCAGCAAAATCGGTTTCGCTGGTCGTGGTATTGATTATCGTTCCGCAAAGAGTGTAATCGCCGATTTCCTGCGGAGTAAAACTGCCGGTAGAAGCTGTACCGCTGCAGCCGAGATCTCTGGTGAAGGAATCATCTTTAACTATAAAGCTTTGCTTGGAGAGATTATAATGGATGGTTACTGTATCTATTATGGAACAATTTTCTTTTCCGCCCATTTTTATAGAAAAAAGAGAAGTATAGGAATTATTTAGATAAAGTATTTCATCGAGATTCGCAGATAAGGTTATCTTTGCAGTCTTAGGTAAAGGTTCATTCGGAGACATTTCTTCGGTCTCTTCATCAACGCTATTGCTGCGCCCCGGAGTTCCTCCGGCAATCAAACTTTCTTTCCATTCGCCGGCGCTGGTTTTTTCGAGTGTTTTTCCCTGCTTGCTTTCTGTTGTCGGAGTATAAACAACTGAATAATTGTTCAGATCACAATTAAGACTCAATAATACTTCCTTTTCATTGTTCAAACTGCCAAAGGAAAGAGGAAGATAATTGGTTATGCTGTAATTTGCGAGAAATTTTTCTTCTTTTCTGACTAAAACCAAATAAGAATCGGGAGGTAAGATGCCCCAAGCAGGTTCGTTCTGAAAAAAACAGGTGGAAGTATCCATTATTGAATCTTCAGGATTATGTAATTCAACCCATTCGTTGTACTGCCCCCCCCATTCGGCGTTGGGAGCATACATTATTTCCGTAATTTCCACGGAAGCTAAGGCGGCTGATGACCAAAACAGAGCAATGATCAAAAATAAACTGGTTCTCATTTAAAATCCGGCTTATCTTCAGCTTAAAAATATTCTTAAAATCCAATACATACAACACAGTTACTATTATATAATACTAAATAAACTTTTTAAATGCCCTTTCACTTATGAGCCATATGGGCTGGTTATTTGGTAGGAAGAAAGCTGTACCTAGAGTTCCCTTTCCAGAAGGGAAGATGATCGATGAAAAAGCCCTGCGGTTTCCTGCCCCGTCTTCTTATGAACGCATAATCGAACCTGATAAAGTGAAAGAAGCGGTCGGTTTCAGTAAACCATTGGCTTTTCCAGAAGAGATGGACGTTTCCGAGGAAAAAAATATTCCCCTCCCGCCGTCCTTTCCTCCACCCAGAGCCATAAAGCCTGCCGCCTTCCCTTCGCCGGCCGATCTTATGCCCCGCCAGGATTTGTATGTAAAAGTAGATGTGTACCAGCGGATGCTGAGCGAATTGGACGATTTAAGGCGAAAACTTGCTGAACTGGGAGAGACCAGCAAAAGCCTGCAAGCGTCAGAATATAATGAAGAACATAACTTTAACAAGCTACGTAAGCTTATGAAATCGCTGCATGATAATTTATTGCATACGGACAAAACGTTGTTTAAAGGTCAAGGTGATTAAAAATGGATAAGATGCCGGTATTTATAAAAATCGATGAGTATGAAGAAGTGTTGGAATTGGTTAAAATGATCCACAGAAAATTAGAAGATGCTAAAACTACGCTGCTGAAGATCAATGACCTCAAGAACGAAGAGGACCATCAGCTGGAGATGTGGCAGAATGCATTGGCGGAAGTAGAAAAGAAAATTGACTTTATCAACCAATCTTTAAATGAACCTGAGGAATTCTAAAGACCCCTATGGCCAAGACTAAAAAAATGCCCCTGCGGGCAGCGGTGAAAAAGACGGTGAAAACCGGTAGATCGCTGACTGCTCCAGTCGCCGCTGGAAGGGATAAGGGGCTCAACATGATGATCCAGTTAAATGAGCCTAAAAACTTGCGTAAAGATATTCTGGAAGCTTTGCGGGAAATCATTATTTTCATGCAGGGATATGAAGCGTTCAAAAAAATACAGGAAGAGAAAGTTGCAACGTTTTCCCAGCTGCGTGAAGATGTAAAAGTATTGAACAGTTTAATTGACACCAAATTAAGAAGATATTTGCCCAAAGGAAAACTTGCAGGCGTAGTAAAAAAACCAGCGGTTAAGAAAGAAGAGCCGGAAGAACGGGAAATTCCTGCACCCAGAGAAATGCCGATGATGCGCAGCGCTCCCAAGCCGGAACCGAAGAAAGAAAGCGATGAGTTGGATGAACTGGAAAGCCAGCTGCAGGACATCGAAGGCAGATTAAGAAGGATCAATTGAATTTCTGATATGTCGTATCCCGAAACTATTTCCCTTCGGTAAATAAATTCGTTTCATTTTATTA
>JBBSZV010000033.1:0-87035 GCA_038044525.1 Nanobdellota archaeon | reverse complement strand
GAGGACAAAAAAATTTCTTAGAAAATATAACTCAATTTATGAAACATAGCTTAACTATTGCTGTATTTTCTTCTGAAGAAATATTCCCCTCAACATCATAGCCAACTTTAGCGATGTCAAAATGCGGTTTAGCAATTATCTCAGCGATTTGTTCATACATAGACATTCCTAAGGTAGTAGCTAAAGAATGGATAAATGAATAAGCAGCCACTTTTTCCGTGTCTTGCATCAGTTTAGCAAGAAAGGGCATGGAACTGGTTTCGCGTTCGTAGGTTTTCAGTTTATCCTTGATTTTTTCTCTAAGCAATTCTTTTATTTCATTTGCTTGATTAGTATTTATCGGCATGATTTAGCTTAAAAATGTTGTTTTGGTTATAAAGATTTTGACCGTTTTTATCTATTCTCCGCCTAATCCATTAGAAAAACCATCATAATCCCGCTAAAAGTTGAAGGTCAAAAATATTTTCCCAACCCGGTCTGGCTGCTTTCCTTGAACAGCTCTTCTTCAGAATATCCCAGCACGGTAAAGATGCTGGACACTACGGGAATCAATTGATGCGTAACATAATATTCCGCGTCGTATTGGCCGGGAGAGACGTCCGCAGGAATCTTGGCCCGGTCGCGGATCAATCCTTTTCCTTTTACGATGATGAATTTAACTAACGTCCCCGGCCCGGCCGGCTGTCCGCGCTGCTGCATCTCGCCGGCGATCTTGACGTGCGGAGCAAAAGAAGAATAGCTGGAAAGCTCCCGGGTTATCTGCATCTTCAGGACCAGCTTATCGGCAGCTATTTCGCCTTTACGCAATTCATCGATGGTTTTCTTGACGTATTGGATCGCTTCGGCAACTTTTTCCTGCAGTATCAGCCGCAGCACTTTCTCTTGCATCTCTTTCGCTAATGGCGACCAGTTTCTTCTTACGGTCTCAAAACCGATGATTTTTATATTCCCGTCTTTTTTTAGCAGCGCATATTTCTTTTTTGCTCCTTTCTCGCTTCCTTTCACTCCTTTCGGCCCTTTCAACCCTTTCAGCGACACGAAAATGCCGCGGGGATAATGCCCTTCAAATTCCAATTCCATCTGGCCGGGAAGATTTTCGTTGATGCCTTCCATGAATTTCATGGCCTCTTCGATAGTTTTTTCTTCCAGCAGCAGAAAACAGGAATCGGTATCGGCGTAGATAACCTTGAACCCTTCCTGCTGCGCTTTAGCGATAGTGCCGGCGATGTAATTGCGCGCATAAGCGGTAGTCGAAGCGGCGCATTCCAGGCAATACCAACGCGCGGCATAAAACCCCATATAGCCGTAGAAGGAATTCGCCAGGATCTTAAGCGCATAAGAGCGGGCGTCTAACAGGGAAGTGTCTTCTTTTTTCTTTTTCGCTTCCTTGATCTGCTGTTTTATTTCCGCCCGGCGGAGGATAAGCTGTTCCAGAATGGCCGGCAAGAATTTTTTTCCGTGTGAACAGAACCAATATTCTTCTTTTCCCGGAACATGCGGCAGATCTTTACAGCAGGCGCACCTGAACCCTTCCGGGCTGATATTATGCGCGCAGATGATAGTAGGATATAATGAACGGAAATCAAAGACGATTATATCGTCATACAATCCCGGAGTTGGCTCGTACACAAAACCACCTTGGATAGACTCTTCCATCCGCCGGGAGATTTCCGTATTTTCCGGCTTGTTAGGGGCCAAAACATTGAATTCCGCGGCCCGTTTCAGGATGTAGCTTTCCACCAGCTTGCTGAACCGCATCCTGATGACATCAAAAGTCGGCAAACCTACTATGGAAGTGAATTCGATCATGTCCGGCAGCAGTTTCTCGCATAATTTATACGCCAGAAAGCTGTCGTGAAGATTATAAGCGCAGAACTCAGCTAATTTTTCCGGTTCATGGTCCCAGAAGTAAGAGAGCTGATCTAAATCGACCTCGTGCTTCTGGTGGCCCAGCAGCGCCCGGGAAACCGCATCCAGCGAATAAGTCTCTACGTCTAAATCCTTGCCGAAAATATTGCGTATGAATTTCAGCATGTCCAGATGCAGCAATCCTTTTATTTTTGCTTCTGTCTCTCCGAAACCGCTTTGATGGACAATTATCTCGGAATGATCTATGCCCAGATCCAGCTGCACTTTATGTTTGCCCGCCCGGGACTGCAGATAGGGAAAATCAAATCCGTCGGTGAAATATCCGGTGATGATGTCCGGATCATATTCGATGATGATCTCTTTCATGCGCTTCAGCAGCGCGCCTTCATCGGGGACTATCTCGACGTATTCCGGCAGGGCGGTGTTTTTCCAAGTGAGCACTTTCCTGAATTCCTGGCCGTCTTTCATGCCGAAAAAAGAGATCATGAGGATCGGATTATGGTTAAAATCAATCTCTTTCTTTACAGCATAAGTTTCTATATCGATCGCCAACACCCGCCATTCCGGCGACGTTTCACTTTTTTGCGGCTCTACTTTTTCGGCTAAAAATACCGGCGCCCGCATCCATTGGTCCTGCACAAACGCGCCGGACGCTTTTACTGTTTTCATGGGGATGATGCCGTGGTCGCGCAGATAGCGGTGGACATATAGAATATCCCGCTCATAACAAGCGAGGCCCCACGATTGGATCTCTTTGGCCAGCAGCGGGACCGCTTTAGGATAGTTGGCATAGATTTTGTAGAATTCCTGCTTCCGGCCCTGCGACTCTTTCTCGATCATTTCAAACCCAGCCGCTTTTGCCGGCTCCGGGCCTGATTTCAGGACTAAACAATTTATTTTCTCTTCAAATTCTTGCTTATCGATGCCGGAAGCATCAGCATAAAAGAACGGCGCATAGCGGTGCTTGACCGCCACTTTCTGCCCTTCCATCGTCCGCCCATAGAAATAGAAATAGGTTATTCCGTCTTCTATACGATACTCAAAATCGTAGGGATTAAAATGCAGTTCCATGATTGTCTTAATCGGTCAGACCCGATTTTTGGTCAAATAAAACTGTGTAAGTGATGTCCCTCTTTCCGGTTTCATGATCTGTAAGGGCGGCATCAAAAGGATAAAAAGAATTCACTGCGACCCTGTTGGTGTACAATGGCTCTTTGGGCGCAATGACTTTTCTTCCATGCGCCCACTTTGCTAGAGTATTGGCTAAATTAACTGCATTATCTCCGCCTTCCCCAGTACTGCAGGAATATAGAAAGATAACTGCGTTAGGGGCCAGATTCTGCAGATAATTTTCCAGCTCATAATCATAGATGTCTATCTTCAGTTTCTCGTCTTCTTCCCGTCTCACGCTTAAGTCCAGTGAATCTGCTCTTCCATGTCCGGCTAAAAGCAGGTATTCAAATTCCGTCTGCGATAACAGCTGGGCATAAAACTGATTTTCTTCCGAGACAACTTCCACTTTTAGGTCATACGCTTTTTTCATCTCATTAAAAAATTTGATGCTGTTGGCATCCCTGAATACGCCGCTGACGTAACGTCCGTAAAGGCCCGGATTGTTGTCGGAAGCAGGATAGATAAATAAGGCATCCGGTTTGGCGGTATCCTTGGATGTTAACGCTTCCTGCACGCTGATGTTTAAACTATACAGCTGGGTAAGTTGAGCTCCGGTAAAAATATTTTTACCTTCGCTATCCGTCACGGAAAGAAATTTTTTTGCATATTCTACTGTCCCGCCGGCTTCTTTATACGCAAAAATATCCCTGCCGAGAAATAAATGGTTGCCGGAAGAATCTTTCATGGAAAGCAGTTCTTTGGCGAATTCCGCGCTTCCGCCGATACCATCATAAGCGAAAAGCTCCTCACAGGTGAAAGCCGGCTTCCGGTTAGTATAAGTCAAAGCGGCCAGATCTTTTATCCTGCCGATGCTGAACTCATCCCTGTAGCAGAAATAAGGATCGACCGTAACGAACAGCTCTTCCAGAACTATTAAGGGCGCATCCTCGACCCGAACATCAGCCGGTACATGACCATCGCGGTTAGTATCTTTATAGACAGCTGACGCTCCGTAAGTGAGCGCTGCTCCGAAGGCAAAAGCCGAGGCTAACTTGTGTAAGGGATGCATATTTTATCAAACTGCAGGCACTTTTTAAAACTTTCTGGGAACACATAAGAGGCGGCTTATTCGACGTGGCAGGGTATTAAAACTGCGACTGATAGGTGGTTCGGACCAGCTAACGCGATACGTTCGTTGGTGACTACATTTCCTTCTTTTTGTAGTCACCTAATTCTTTTTTTAGGCTCTTATATTCTTTTAAGTATAATTCAATGGTTGGTTTTAAATTTTTATTAAGCTCATATTCTCTTAAAGAACGATAATATTCTGCCCTGTTCCTAAGATCAATATTTATTGGGGGCAGACCATTTTTCAGCAAAATATTATTAAGCAATATTCTGCCTGCTCTCCCATTGCCATCTCTAAAAGGATGGATATTTTCAAATTGGTTATGAATCACTGCACCAAGCACCAATGCCGGATAACGAGCTTTATTTTTGTTATACCATCCTACGAGCTCCTTGAGTAAATGATGTATTCTTCCTTGCGGTGCTCCTTCGTGGACAACATTTCCTTTGCGATCCATTACGACAACTTCTTCTCCTTTCTTTCTTAGTCTCCCAGCAAATGATTTTGAGTTCTTAAAGACGATTTTGTGAATTTGGAGGATGAGTTTAAGCGAAATATGCTCTGGAGTTGAACGTATAAATAGTATCGCTTCACTCACACCATAGGCTTCTGCAATATCCTCTTTTGATTTGTCCGGCCATTTATCCTTCTCTAACAGGTTGTTTACTTCTTTCCGGTCTAGCCTGCTTCCTTCTAGGGCATTAGTATTATAAGTGAATAATTCAGAGAAAATCTTCCATTCAGACTCTGAAAGATGAGACACTTTTAATGGAATATTCCGCTCAAATTGCACTATTTGTGCTATTTCTTCCTTTGAAAGCTCAAAATACCAGGGATCTTTGATAATATTGTATTTGTGAATCTCTTCAAGAATCAGCTTTTCTGCTATCTTCTTTCTCTCTTCAAGTTTTTCTGTTTTCAGGTCTTGGCCTAAGTATTTCCTGAATTTGTAAACTTTAAAACCTTCACGGTAGGAATGCGCCAGATAATATTTTATGCTCTTTTTGGATTTACGCTTTTCTATATGCATATCTACCAATATGGGTGACTACATATTTAAACTTTTTGGTCTTAGGTGACTACATTTCCTTCTTTTTGTAGTCACCTAATTCTTTAGGCTCCTAAGGCATCCTGCGCAAGGATTTTACCAGGTAATTGTCGGCACCTTTTTCGGTTTTCACCGCTTCAGCTTTAGACCCCTGCTCTTTTTCAGCTTCATTTTTTTTGGAAACATCCGGTTTCTGCATCTCTTCCTGCAGCTGCGCAGCGACGATCTCTAATTCTTCCGGAGGAACTTCCTTGGGCGGCCACTGCAGATTCAATCCGTCGCTCTCACGCCGCGGTATAACTTCGATGGCGAAATGAGGCACTTTCTGTCCAGCCCCTAAGCCGTTATGCACCAGGATATTTGTTCCCTGCTGGCCTAAACCATCAAATACCGCGCGGCTGACTTTTTCCGCCATGGCTGAACATTTCAGGAGGATATCGTCGGGAACCGCCTCTAAGATAGTAAAGTGCTTCCTTGGAAAGACCGTGATCTGACCGGGGATCAGGACTAAATCTTTTACCGCTGCTATAACATATTCATCTTCATGTAATATCTGCGCCCTGCTGTTACGCTCCGCAATGTCGCAATATTCGCAGCCCATCTTATCTGAACAGTTTAGCGATATAGTCTAAACTTACTTCCCCCTCTTTTTTTATCGTTTTCTTTGCCGGAGCCGGTTTTGGCTTGGATTTAGTTTCTTTTTCCTTGTTTTTAGGTTTAGTCTTAAGTCCGGTTTTAGGTCTGGCAGCCGATTTTATCTCCCCCTTCGCTCCGGTTTCAATGATTTCATCTTCATCGGCTTCTTTCTCTTCCCCGCTTTCGCCGGGATGTTTTTCTGGAACTGCAGCCTTGACCTTTTTTTTGAAGCCCAGCAATTCCTGCAGTCTTTCTCCAACCACATTTTTTACTTTCAGCACCACTTCCGGATCCACCAGTTTCTCTTCCAGAGGTAAAATGCCATCGCCGCCTTTCCGCGGGATTATGTGGATAAGAAAATGCTGAGCCCTTTGGCCGGCAGCCGGGCCGTTGGCGATAAAAATATTAGCCCCATCCGCCCGGAATGTTTTTAATAATAATTTTGAAAGTTTCTTTGCGGTCACTAAAAGATGCCCCTGTATGTCTTCAGGAACCTGCGGCATGATGGCATAATGGTTTTTGGGAAACAGCAATAGATGGCCTTTGGCAGCCGGATTGATGTCTAAGACCGCCATGCACAGCGTATCTTCATAAATCTTATGAGAAGATAATTTTCCTGCGACCATCTGGCAGAAGATGCACTGCTGCTTTTGCAGCTCTTTAAGCTGTTCAGGACTCATATTCTTCATTTTTTCTTGCAATTGTCTTTGCTGTTCTTCAGTAAATTGCTGCATGTGTCTGTAAGAGATTTGAAATTTATAAAGATATAGTAAAGAAAAGCTCTGTACGAAAAGTGATAAGGATGTTTTGAGTGCCAAAATCTATTTAAATGGTTAAACTATCTATATCTCATGACTAATTTAAACCAAAGTGTGGTGGCGGGATCAAGTATAAGCCATTTTGGCAACAACCTGATGCTTGAGATAAATACTTAGCTAAAGGAACAAAAATTAGAGTTTGCCACTCCACAAAACGCTAACGGCATTCAAAAGTTCCATTATGTAGAAACAACAGACAAAAACTCGGGACAACCTAAATACCAAATAGTAACCTATCCTATGGCAGTCCCTGAAAGTGCTGTCCAAGAAACAACAATTTATTGGAAATTTCAATAATAAAATTGTGTTAAATTATAATTTTTGAGAATTGTTAAGCGTTGGACTTATAGATGTTTCCATCCTCTCTAAGTGCTTTCTTCCTAAAGGAGAGTAATGATTGTAACCATAGCACTTCAGTTTTACTATTGCTCCAATATAAAGTAATAAGATTTTAGGATTGCCATATTTAGGTGTCAGAACATAATTATGTAACTACTTGTTTAGAGAGCCTTTAAGGAGTTATCTTTCTTCTATAAGCACATTTCCATTTGTTCTTTCTGATTTGATAAACAACTTGCCACAATTGCGTTTTTGTCTGTTGTGTCATAATGGAAATGCACACTTTAGGGATAGAAGCTGATTTCTCAGAAATTCTTTTAAATAGGGATTATAACCAATAATTATGGAAAAAGAATTAGAACAGAAAATTCAAAGTACAACAATTAATGTATCTATGTTAAGGGGATTAGTTATAACAAACGCAGTAAGTATTGAAGCATTTATTGGAGCAATAATCGCTAATTATTTTGTTAAATCAGATAAACATTCTGATTTTTCAACAACGGCTCTTTCAGACCCTTTTTTTTCTTTTGGATTAAAAGTAAATATTCTAAGAAAAATCATGAGAAAAATAAATTTTTCTCACTATAAAACATTTAGAGATGATTTAGACAAGATGTGGAGGCTTAGAAATCGGTTTGCTCATTCTATGATGTTTGGTTTTGATGGAGAATTGATCTACGATAAGGGAGAAAACCCTATGGAAAAAAAGAAGGCTAAAGAAATGTATGATGAATTTATATTGTTATACCCCAAAGTTATGGGTGAATTAGAAAAGTTATTTTGGCATATAATTGGAAAGCCAAGACCTGTGTCCGAAAAATAGGCAATATGTCCAAATAGTCGGACTTTCCGTTCACTTGTCGGACAAAGCCGCAAATAAAAGCTCTGTAGAAAGTCTCGGACACAAATTGTAATAACCAAACTCTTAGAAGAGTCTATTCCAGAAATTCTTTGACATTTTTAAAATCAGTCTTTACGAACTTGGTGAAATCCAATCCGCGTTCCTTCAGCTCAAATAAAGCCAGCTTGACGTGAGTGCTTCCCTTGGGAATCCTAAATCCAGCCATGGCGCTCAGATAATCCAACTGCTGTAAAGCTCCGGCTCTGGCCAGGATCGAAGCTGCCGCCACTTCCGCATACTTTGATTCAGCTTTTTCTTCCTGTATTTCTCCGACTGTGCATCCGGGATATTTGTCCACTACGTGCTTTCCTGGAAGCAGATAAGCCGCGCATTCCTGATGAAGCCGGTTAAGCAGCGCGGTGACATCTTTTACCCGGTTATATTCTTCGGCGAGGACGCTGCGCACCTCGCAGGGAGCTGTCCGCTTGATCTTTTCTGCCATCACCAGTATTTCCGTATCGGCCAAAGTTTTACTGTCCGCCACGCCTATCTCTATAAGTTTTTCCCGCAATTGATTATCAGCTTTTACCCCGGCGACCACTAACCCGCCAAAAGTATCTCCTTTCAGCGATTCGTCCGTGCCGATGATCCAGCCGCTTTCCTTGCGGAAGGATTCCGGCTTGGTCCGATCACCGACACTTTTCTTTTCCAATTCCCGGGCAATTTTTTCTACTGCATCTTGTCTTCCCTGCAACAGCAATTTGCCAGACGTATATAAGATTAAAGTGGCGCCATCTTTTTTCAGGCGCAGCTCTTCGTAGATAGTTTTAATTTTCTCTGGGGAAAATCCCTTTAATTTTTGCAGGCTTTCTTTGGTTACGTCAGTAAAGACCGTCATTTTAATCTGCCATTTATTTTTTTCTTTAATGCGGTGATTATTTTTAATAATAGGCTTTTATTCCTTTGGAAATAACTGAATGGCACGAAAAATCCGTCGTAGGCGATCTTATTTCTGGTGATCCTCAATTCTTCCATAAAACGGACTTCCTGCTCCGAAAAATCTTTATGATGCGAAGAAAGATATTCCAATAATTCTTTATGCGCCATTTCGCCCTGTGTTTTATAACCATCTAAGAGAACGATTATAGTTGTTAATTCCCTGATTACTTCATAATATTCCTTAATGACGTTGGAAGTAAATTTCTCAGCATCTATAGTAGGTATCATTTGAAGAGTAGTATCGGCCATGCGCAAGATAGACGCTGCTTTTTCCTTATCGGGAGTCACTTTGATTAACATTCAGAACACCTTTTCATATCCGTAAAGAATGGTGCCATTTAATAAGTTATTCTTTAATTCTTTGCTTAATTTATGAAAATCCCGCTCAAAAAGAAGATTGATTTTCCGGCGCAGTATCTTTTCATATCTGTCCGTTTCAAAATTTTCTTTTTTTGCTTCTACGAATAGATCAATATCGCTCTGTTCCGTATCTTCTCCGCGTGCCGCCGAACCGAAAAGGATTATCGCTCCCGGCATGAAGGTATCTTGTAAATCGCGCAAAAGGCCGGAAGTTTTGATTCTTAATAGCATATCTATTTTCTTGTAGAACTTATAGCTGTCATGGTCTCGGTTAGCTGCATAAACCGGATAGCCCTGCGCTCTGGTCTTCCGTTCAAGAATCAACCTTTCTTTTTCAAGCTCGGATAAGTAATTTTTAACTGAGGTTGGCGCAAGATCTGCATTTCGGCTTAATTCCCGCAATTGAATCCCCCCTTCCGCTAAAGGAGCATCAAAAAAAACCTGCAAGACTTTCCATTTGTTATAATTATGTAACATATGTAATAATATTATTACAACCCCTATATAAATGTTACGCTGGAATCTACGAAAATTCAGAATTCTCCCAGCTTCCTCTGGTTTTCCGCATCTTCCGCATCCTTATACGACTGCCAGCTTCTCCTGAACAGCTGCGGATGCGTCTTGTAATGCTTCTTCAAAAATTCCTGCGTCTTAGGATCGCTCATGTAGCCGGAGCCGAAATCTACCCCTATTTCAGTTTTCAGATGTTCGATGTGCCGGTCGCGGATGACTTTTGCCACGATGGAAGCGGCAGAGGCCACCAAATAATTCACATCCGCTTTATGTTCGACTATCAGCTCCGCTTTGTTTCTTACTCCCGCGCTTAATTTTGAAGCGAAATATTCCTTATATGCTTTGATGTTCGGGCTGGGGCAATCGACGATGATGGTATCCGGATCCATCTCTGAGATCATCCGCGCAGAAGTGTCTGCTTCCAGCCAATTCAGATTTGTTTCGCTTCCGTTTACCGACAGGTCTATCGCATCCGGCTCGATCATCTCGATGCGGAAATCCTCCACCACTTCCCGTATCGGCTCAAATAATTCTTCCCGCACTTCTGCGCTTAACTTTTTGCTGTCCTTGACACCCATCCATTCCAGCTTCTTGATGTTCTCCTCTTTTATGGCCAAGGCTGCCATTACCATAGGACCGAGTACCGGACCGCGGCCGGCTTCGTCCAATCCGACAATGATCCTGCTCTTATCCTTGCTGTTATTCTTGCTGATGTTTACCATAGTATGTGTCTCCAAGAATGCGCACCATAAAAAGATTAGCATAAATTTATTGAGGGATCTCTAAACCTGCCAGTTCAAGATGCCGCATCAGGACTTCTGCTGATCTGGAGCCGATATTTCTAAAATAGATACGGATATATTCCTGCAATCCAAGATTAAACCCATTTGCTGTTTGTTTTTCTGTATATTTAGTGAACAGGTCTTCATACGTAGTTATCCTGCCCGCTTGAAAAGCATGGCGTATCCTGTTGACGACTCGTTTTCTTCCCAGAGATTTCTCAGTAATCCGTAAAGCATTATAATCTATCGGCTGCTGAGCTGAAGGCCGATCTTTATTAGCAGGACGATCCAACGGAACATTCTCCAGGATCAGCTCCAATTCTGACAATAACTTCTTATGTAATCCGCCGCTTCCTAATTCAGCGGTCAAAGCACGGCCATACGCGTCAAGAATTCTTTGTTTATAATCGTTCATGGTTTGATAGTTACGCCGCATCGCTTTAAGGCTTCTGCATCTCCTTTAAGAAATTCTCCGCGGACGTAAAGAACCATACATGCTTCAATAAAGTCTTTCCGCTTTTCCTGAATTTGAGAACCCCATTGGTATCTTTCCCCATCTGAAACTGGCATAAAAATAATCTCTGCTTTTTGATATCGTAAGGATAATTCTCCATGCAAACTACCTTGACGGGGAGATAAGCCCAATAGAGATTCCGGAACTCTGAATTTGGAAACATCAACATAAAAAGCATAGCAACGATTTACATCTTCACCATCCCATTTAATATAAGCCGCCATTCCCGCTTCAATCTCCACGTCCGGCACGCCGTCGCCGACATAGTCGTCTAACACCCGCGGGTCGAGATGGAAGGTAGTCGGAACCACCGGAATTTTAGTCAAATCCACCTGATTATCTGAAATTTTCCCTTGCATTTTATATTCCCCCATTATCTCGTTGTTTTGCGGTCAATGCGGCCAAGATCATTATTATTCTTCCTCAAACGGGCCGCGATAGATAATAAATTGTCTGTTGTTCAATATTCTTTGGACCGCTTTCCGGTCTTGCCTTCTGATCGTGGTCTGTTTAAAATAAGCATCATTGAGAAATGAACGATCTAAGTTCTTTGCCCCCCTCAGGTCAGCATAGCTTAAGATTGCTTCGTTAAAATTTGCCAGTTTTACATCAGTCTCATACATACAAGCATTACACAGGTTAGCCAAATAAAAATTAGCTTCAACTAAATGGGTGTCCCTAAATTCAGCATTAGATAAATCTGCGTAAGCAAACTCTGCATTGAACAAGCCCGAAGATACGAATATAGAACCTCTTAGTTCTGCATGATCAAAATTTGCATATTCTGCCCGGACATAAGACAGGCATAAGTGTTTTGCAACAAGATGGGAAAGATCTGCCCGGATCAGATTTAAAGGATTTTCTCTCAGATCGTTATCATTACCCTTAAAATAAGCATTTAATTCCCGGATAGATTCCTGGCTTATTTCTTTACTTCCAGTTAATTGTATCCTTCTTAGATCCCTCTCTCCGGATAATATTTTTCTTACTAATTCATCTGCACCCATAGGAATAAATTCCATACTAACACCATCTAAAATTTCTTCATACATTTTATATTCCTCCGTTTTTCGTCGAGACTTTATTATCCTGCGCTCACAATCCAAATGCGTCCGTAAACTCTCTCATCCTTCTGAATTCAGCTAAGAACGCCAGCCCCTTGTCCGTGATCTTGACCACTTTCAGCGGCCTCCGTTTCTTCTTCACGGCTTCTTCTTCGAGCATGACCAATTCCTTCTGCACCAATTCTTCCAGATACCCGTTCAATAATTTATGGGACAGATTTGATTTATACATCAGATGGGTCGGCTTGATCTTCCCGCCGCGGTTCTGGATAGCTAACAGTATGTCAAACACCAGTTCCAATCTTGATCGTCGTGCAGCCATTTATTTCTACCTTTTCACGATAGTTCTGTAAGTATATAACAGCAATAAAAAACCTAGCAGCATCAGCATTTCGCCGGCTACATAAAAGCCGTTGTTTACGGACATGAACACTAAAAACAGGTGCCCAATCAAGATGAAAAAGAAAGCCGACATCACCCTGAGCGCATTCTTATTTTTCGAGTTTATATAATTCTTATAGTAATTCAACACTATCAGAGAGAGCAAGACCAAACTGGTGAGATAAAAAACCACATATTCAAAGTTGCTGATGACCGAGATGAGCAATACCAGATATACAAACAGGCCGATCTGGCTGAGCTCATAAAACTGCGTCAATCTAGCTCTGGATTTCTGCGAGATGAGGAATATCAGCAGCCATGCTCCCAGCATGGAAGCCATCTGGAAAAAAAATCCGGCCCGATAAAACAAGGCTGAATATCTCAATCCCTGCCCGGCAGCCGGACGCAATACCTGCGCGACTGTCTCCCGGACCGGAAAGAAATATAATACTCCGCTGGTAAAAATCTTAAAAGACAAGCTGATCGATACTAAAATGAATGCTAATGAGAAATACAGGAAACGATTTTCGTTGTTTAACCGATAGATCCGCCAGCTATATGCGGCTATCAGCAAAGCTACCACTAAACCGATGCTGTCGAACAATAAATCAAATCCATTAAACCATCCCGGTGTAAAAAACAGACGAAACATTAAGTATCACTCCCAACTTCTACCCCTTGATTACTACTTGGTGCGGGTTCCATTTAAAAAGATTATGGATTTCTGATATTTTTCTTACCAAATTAATGTCATCATAAAGAGACAAAAAAGTAGAAGAATAAATATCATCCCACATTTTAAAATTTTAGTTCTTTAGCGATATTTTCCAGATCAGAAGCGCTGAAAAATCCGGCGTGCAATAGATGGCAGGGCAGTCCCGGATGCGGGTTACCGCTAAGTTCCAGCGCATATTCTTCACGTTCAGCGATATCATCATAACCAAGGCGTTCCGCCACGAACCTTAAAGCTTCCCGCGCGCAGAAATAATCTGGTTTTGCGGCCAGGGCCTGATGGAAGTATCCGAAAGCCCTTTGAAACCTATCGTTCTGTACGGAAGTATGAAGCAGGCTTCCGGCTAAATATCCTTCATGCAATGATCTTAACCCTTTCAGATAATTATGTGATGCGGTCGTATTCTCATTTTCTTCACAAGGATCATCTTCTTTTGCGGATTCTTGAAAAGCATAATATCGAAAACAATTTCCGGGGACGAAATGTGGTTCAGAAACCACGGGTAATTTGATTGTAGATTTGGTTGCAGTTGTCATGATGATGCCAGAAATCAAATCGTTTATAAATTTTACTCCAGCTGCACGCCGCTCCACAGCGTCCAATCTTCCGACGGCGAGTAAGAGCCGAAGACGAAATACGGCGGCTGGGTCATGCCCATGTAGCCGGTCACGTCGCCCCATCCTCTTCCGCGTACTCCGGAGCCGGCTCCGTACACGGAGCTGCCAAATAATTTCCAGGTTTTCATCACGCTGTGAAAGCCGGATAAGTCAGTAGTGAAATCTGCGCCCGGCTCGACGATCAACTCACCTTTGTACCCATTATCTTTCAAAGCTTTCATCATTTCCGTGATGGGAGCGTTCCCTTCTCCGGGAGCCAGATGCTCATCATTATAGCCAAAATTATCGTCAAGGTGGATGTGCCCGACAACTTTTTTGGTCACCATCTCCCCCATCTTTTTGACCACCCATTGATTGAAATCCTGGTCGTTGTCCTCGATACTTTTATGGTGGTCGCCGATCCAGTATTTTCTCCACATGTTGATATGCCCGGTATCTATGGTTGCAGTGATATGCGCTTCAGCTTTAGCCTTCGCCTCTTTTTCCGAAAGGTTATATTTTTCTTTCAATATGCTTGCCATCTTCTGCCGGCTGCTAAGGACCAAATCCATTATTTCATCGGGATGCGAGCCGTACTGTTCCGGCCACAGATTTTCCATGGCGATGGCGATAGGTTTCTTCAGCTTGCCCATCTCTTCCATCTTTTTTGACTGCCGCATAGCACTTATGCCGGCCTGCGCATAAGAATCATAAGCTTCCTGCAGGGCATACGTTTCTGCGCTTTGCACGTATTTTATGCTTTCCATCTGCTCTTCCGCCTGCGCAAACTGGCTGGCCGCCCCTTCCTGAGCTGATTTCATCTGCCTCTCGATGTTTTTAAGATTCCGTTCGATGATTTCTGTAGGCATCTTTGCATCTTCCGGCACTAATCCTCCGACCAGATCGCCGACTTGCCGCTTAAGCTTCCAGCGTTCTTCCGGATCGGTAGTTTCTTCTATCTTTTGGTAGAAATCCAACGCTTTCCGCAGCTTTCTTACCATCTCGACGTTCTCCTGAAAATTACTGCTGAAGTTATATGCATATCCCCGCGCATGCCCCGCCTGCGTCTCCAGCCCGGCGATGAGATAAGCCTCTTCAGGACGAATCTTGATCTTTTCTGCATCTATATCTTCCCGTAAAAAACGGGCCCATGGCGATTTTTTTTCTATCTCTTTCCTTTCTTCCGCGCTTGCTCTCTTCCACTTATTCAGATCTTCTCGGGCTTCATTAGCCATCTCTTCGGCCTGTTCCTGCAGTTCCTCCCAGCCATATTGTTTGCTCACGAATTCCCCGTTTTTATACACCGGGACCCGCAGATTACGTGGCACCTGCTTGTCCCAATAATCCAAATAGACCGCTTCTCCTTCTTTGGCGACTCTTTTTTTACCATCCAGGCCTTCATATTCCTGTCCGGCTTTGGCGGTAAGCCATTCCGGCCGGGAAACTTTTCTATTCTTATGCGCTTCCGCTTTAAGACTGCCGTCGCGTGTGTCCACTACGCCGAACGTTTCCCGTTCTTGTTCTTTCTCATGCATCCTAAATTTGTGGGAAAATTCTCCTTCCTGATTCCATTCTGCCCCGACTAGCGAACGGTGAAATTCACCCGTATGCACTACTACTGGGCCTCCGTGCGCGACATCGCCGGCAAATTCCACTGCTCTCTTGATCTCATGCAGCGATTCTTCTTTTACCGCCTTGTTGAAATTTCCGCGCTGGTCCATCCCCGCCAGCCCAGTGATGCCAAAAGAAGCGTGAGTGGTAAAATTGACTTCGTTAGCCTTACCTAATTCTTCCAATGCTCTTCTCTGCGCTTTGCCGATATACTCCGGCGTAGGCTGCTGGCCCGAACCTTTTCCCCGCCCGATGAACCCGATTTCCATGGTCTTCATACCCGCGCGCAGTTTTGCTCCAACAGCATGAATGTTCTGTACCGGACCCATGGCGATACTCATCCCTAAATCCTTGATACCTACGCCGACATCGTTGGTAGAATTGTCGGCGGGACTGCTTCGTGCCTCACCTGAATCATGCTGATGAGCATGCTGCCCATATTCCCGGTCCATGGGCATAGCGTATCCCGTGCCAAATTCAACCATTAAGAATAGTAAGAAAGCGGATTATATAAAACTTATTCCTGCAACCAAAATTTACTCCCGCGGTCTTTTCCAGGGCGGAACTGCTGCTCCTTCGTCCTCGACCATATTTTCAAGAACCGACTTCCAGCACATGGTGTATGCAAGATTATATGTAACTGACGGCCAATATTCGCCCCGCCTCATGGCATCAAAATATTCCCTATAAGTATAATTGCGGAAAAGAAAAGGCTTTTCCTGCTGGGTAGCGATACGGATAGTGTCTTTATCTAAATTGCAACCTTCCCTTTCCAAACCTTCCGCCCACCAGCTGATAAAATCTTCATCAAGCGCAATCATTTTTTCAATGGTATCCTCATTTGCTGTTTCTTTTGCCATTGTTCCCATCGTTACGCCTAGTTCAATTTTGAACAAGATCTTTTATGCCAAGATAAATAGGATATGCGCTTATCATGCCGTGATAGAATGCACTGGCATACAGCCTCACCCGATTACTCGGATCCATAATGTGCGGTTTGCCTTGTAATGCATCTTTCACTGCAAAATAAACGCCGATGCCCAGAGGCAGCCACTGTTTTCCGTCCGGTTTAATTGGTTCATTCCCGTTCTGTTTTAAAATTTTATTTTCCAAGTTATCCATTTTCTATACCTCTATGTTAAAAAAATACAGTCACCATGCTACCATCCGGTGCGCTTTCTTGAATAGATGAAAAACATTGAATGCATGAAATTTAGCCGCTCCTTCGCACTTCTCTGCATCAGCCATAGCCTGAGCTGCAGCTAATCCTTCCTGCTTACGCGTTTTTCTGGATTCCTTCGCTCCCCGCGGCGTATAAAAATCTCCCAGGAATTTCTCGGTAAAAGTTTTTGCTGGCTTTTTCTCGGCCGCTTTCTTTTCCTGCACAGCTTTCCCTTCTGCCTCTTCAAGATAATGATATAATTCCTGCCCTAAAGATTCCATGGCTGCCTGCACTGAAGAAGAAACATCGCCGAACAGATCAAACATCTCTTTATCTTTAAGTTTTTTATAATTATCCACTTGTTCGTTCGTCCAGGCATAAGCCCTGAACGTGACTACCATCTTGCCGATATGGATCGGGCCGCGCTGATAGCCTTCCTGCTGCACTTTCATTTCCGCTCTCGTCCGGTAATTGAACGTAGCTAAGACACAGGAACTGGCTTTCTTCGACGGCTCCAACGGCTTGCGCGCCAAAATTTCCACGTCCAGCATGCTTCCTTCAAAAGCGGAAACCATCTCCGCCGAACTCATGCTTTTTCCTTTCAGAGTCAAGGCACGGACGTGCCGCAGGTAAGGCTTGACCCAAGTTAGGTACATCTTGATGACGTCAAAGTGCTGTTTTAGATATTTAAGCTGGAAGATTTTTCTTTGCATATGCTCTTTATGCGTCCGCGTCCGCCATTCCAGATATTGGTTAAGATGCCGCTGTAAAACCCGAAGGACATTCTTGTTGAAATTCTGGCTTAGCGATTCGATGTGCCTTTCCAGTTCTCCGGTATTCTTTAAAGGCGGAGCATCAAAAAATAAATCCGGAAGAGTGATGAATTCCAGTTCTCTGGCCATCCCATACACTGATGCGGCGCTTTTTCCTCCCCCTTGCACTAAATCTACAAACAATCCCTTCAAAGTGATTTCGTGGCTTTTGCCCCGCTGGCTTATGGACTTGGATAATTCTGATTCTACCCCGTTATAATAATCTAACCGCTCATCAATTATCCGCAATTCCCGCACCATCTGAAACAGTTCCTTGATCATCTTTCCGACTTGGGCTAAGAACTGTGATATCTTATCCTGCTGCGCACCTAAACGCTGCTGGGTCACTCCAAAAAATGCAGAATTTTCTGCTGCGGCAAAAGAATCTTCTAATTTCTCGATTATGGGGAAAGCATCTTTAAAATAATCTAATATCCAGAAATACGGCTCTTCCAGACCAAGATCGAACACTTCCCACAACAGACGACAGTGCCTTAAAGATTCAGGAAACCCCGTAGTTTGATATTCGCCGGTAATTATTTCTGCCCGTTCTTCTCCAAAACCATATTCTTTCAGAAGATTAGATCGATAAGTAGGGTCGTCAGCGAATGCCGGTTCCTTGGAAAATATATCAACTGCCATTTTATCTGCTCATCCGCTTACCAGCTTTTATCATCCCATCAGCTTATTGATTGCCGGAGACGTTGCTTCCGCTTTCCTCATCTTCCTCTTCAGAATCTTCATCCTCATCCCCGGCTTCGTCTTCTTCCGTCTCCGGCTCTTCCGTTCTCTTAGATTTTTCTTCCGATTCTTCTTCAAAAGTCGCGTACTTCAAGACTTCTTCCACGGAGATTCCCAGGCGGGAAGCAATCTCCTGCACTATTTTCTCGCGGTCGGTCTCTTCCAGCACAAATTCCATCTCGCTGCTGTCGGTCTCGACCTTAACCTGCGCTTCGCCTTCCTCTATCTCCACTTCGATCTCGATCTCCTTACCTTCTTTCTGTTTTTCTTCTTTCAGCCGCCATACCGCTTCGATCTGTTCAGGAGTTAATTGCGTCCTCTCGACCAAGGCAGCGACGATGGCGCTCTCTTCCGTAGAGTTTATGGTAAAACGCAGTTTTACATCCACTTCTGAACCTTCTGCGCCGGTCTTTACTTTGACCTGCAGCCTATCTTCATCATCTTCTGCCTCTTCTTCAACCTTCAGTAGAGAAGCTGCGTTTTCCGCATCCAGGCTGAACCGTTCCACGATCTCCGCCAGAAGCGCTTCCTTATCGGTAGCAGCAGTATCGAAACTAAGATCCACTTTGACAAAAGATTTCCCGCCGGCAGTCTCAGCCCGCACTTTTATCTCTTCGCCGATACCTTGCTCCCGCTCTGATTTTTCCACATCATCTTCTATTTCTTCTTCGCTCTTGCCGGTCTTCTCCTTGATGGTTACCTTGGTAGATTCTTTCTTATTTTTAATCTCCACTTTAACATCTTCAGCGCTTTCGCTCAACGAAGCCAAGAATTCGTCCAGCTGCGCCTGCTGTTCCGCAGACAAAACGCCTTCAACCTTTATCTTGACTTTTAATTTCGCGCTTACTTCTTCTATTTCCTTTTCGTGTTCCTGCAGCTCTTTTTCTATTTTTAATTCATTCTCCAGCTGAGCTTCAGGATCGTCATCGGCCATCGATTTGATATTTTCTTTTACCTTAAGAAGAATTTTGCTGTGCTCATTCTGCGCTTTCTCGAGAGCAGGGAGGTTCTTCGCTTCAGCCATGGCCTTTACTTCCAACAGACGTTCCCGGGCGATTTCCAGCCCTTTGGCCGCTTTTGCTTCCGGATCAGCAGCGAGCAATAAGGAGATCTGCTCCAAAGCCTTATCTACGCCCCATAAAAAAGAATCGGGAGTCACGCCCGGATCTTCCGAAACAATTTCATTTTCCTGCGCCAAAACCACGGGAAGCAATAATAAAAGACCTACCAGCACCAGATATTTCTTCATTTTCATTACCTTTTTTATAGTTATAACTAAATAAAGAAATTAATCATTTTAAATTTATAAATCTACCTACATTCATCTAATAGAAAGGGCTTTGCATCTGAAAAACCACAACCCCTCTTTCACCTGAAAATCAACGGTAAACCCGGCTCTTTTTAAGATAGAAACCCATCCTTCAGCAGCAAAACAATTCACTTCTTTCTGCCGCTGCCAACTGTTGATCCTGTTGGCAGATAGAACTGCTGCAAAACGGCCGTCCGGACGTAGGATTCGTTTTATTTCCTGCAGCAGCTGATGATAGCCGGACACATAATTCAGGACAAAAACCGCAGTGATGGAGTCAAAGCTGCTGTCGTGAAACGGCAATGCGCCTTCCAGATCCCCGCGGACTTTTTCCGTGCAGTGGCCGTTCAGCAGCAGCATCTTTTCCGAAATATCAAAACCTACCGAAGACAGATAGGAATAAGCGCCGCAGCCCACATCCAGATTCTTCCCGCCCTTCAGAAAGGATAATTCGCCGGCGATCAGATCTCTTGCTTCCTTGCTGATCTTATGCCTCCACATGAAGGATTCGGCATTCCAGAATGAGATGATATTGTCAGGCCATCCCTTGGCCCAGGAAACATCTTCTGCTATTATCTTCAATTCTTTTTCCACGTCCTTTCCATACTGCAGTTCTATCAGGCCGCTAAAGAACAGGGTTTCCGCATCTGCCATTTTTCAAGAATAAATAAATAAGATTTATAAAAGAATATAAGTCTTTCTTACAAAGATGGGCTCATGGTCTAGCGGCTACGCAGAGATGCGCCGCAGATGACATCTCGTTGACGCAAATGCAAAGCGCTTAAAACGCTGGCATTTTCTGTATCGAGGAGATCCCCGGTTCGAAATGCTTGATACCGAAAGTCCGGGTGGGCCCATTTATTTTTCATTATCGACCATTAATTTATCCCAAAAATCTACCATAAACCATTTAAATTAATATCATTTTCATTATCTAATGGAACTTCCTCCGGAAATGCCTATCTACACCGTGTACGAATCTAAATCCCGGGCCTTAGCGCCTAAAATAGCTTCTCTGACGATCTTATCTACCATTTTTTACCTCGGCGTATTGCTTAATGTATCCTTACTGGAATTAAGCGCCGGACAGGAAACTGCGCTAAAAACCGGCTCTTTGATACTATTGCTGCTCCTCGTCCTTTTGGGCACCGGTCTGGCGGTGCGGAAAGTAAGCCAGCCTTACTTATTTTACCGCAACAGAGTAACCAAAGGAAAAGAAACCATCTTTTACATCGATATAAACAACACCGCGGTCCATCTCGATCCTTTAGACCGGTTCTTCAAAACTTATTCCATCAATTTAGGTAAAAATTTCTTTTTACGGCATATTCCGCAGCAGATACAGCTTTCCGATTACCTCCAGCAGCTGGTAGGTTACAGCAGGGGAACCGGATTCTGATTATAACAGTTTTATTATAACTGGTTTATTATAATAGTTTTTTATGGTAATTATTTTTCGCAAGATAGATCCACATCACTTCTGCGGTCAGCGACAGTACTAACGGCCCAAGGATTACCCCCAGCGGCCCTAAAAACAATATCCCGCCGAAGATACCCAGCATGATGATCGCGGTGTGGACTTTAGCCTTGTCGCCGATAAGTTTAGGGCGGAGAATATTATCCACGCTTCCCACAAAGATAAAACAATATACAAACAAGCCTATCCCCATCCATATGCCGGCATCAGAACCCTGAAATATCCCGTCTAACAACAAGAACAATGAAGCGGGGATCCAGATCACTCCCGTACCTATAGCCGGAATCAATGCAAAAAATGATATCACTACCCCCCAGAAAAAAGGTGAAGGGATGCCGAACAGGAAAAATCCTAACGCGCCGAATATCCCCTGAATCAAAGCTACCAATAGATAACCGTAAACCACCCCATGGATTATTTCTCTCAATCGGTCAAGGATCAAAGCATAATTTTTCTGGCGGATCTGAAAATAATTGTGCAGCTTATTGAGCAAACTTTCCCCATCCTTCAGGAAAAAGAATAGGGTAAAGAAAACCACAAATAAATTCATCAGCAGGCGCGGTAAGTTCACTAAAAATGATGAGCCTTTACTGATGACCCATTCGGCGGCATTTTTGGTGATCTCTTTCAGCTGATAGCTGACGACCTCGCTCTGGCTCATCTCCGTTATGGCCTTGCACAGGTCGGTAGTGCAGCTGTTAAACAACCCCACCGCTAATTTCTGTTTGACCAGCAGATAGATGACATATGATTCCTGTATAAGCACCTTTATCAAAAAACCGGCAGGGATTATCACCAAGAGAAGGACTAAGAAACATACTAAAAACGAAGAGATTATAGGGCTATTGGTTTTTTTTGCGGTGAACTTGTATATCGGATAAAAGGTATAAGCTAATAGCGCTCCTACAAAAATTGCCAGTACGAGCGGCCGGAGGATAAAAAAAGATAATACTGCCAAAGAAACAAACAAGAATACCGGAACGTAATTTTTGTATTTGATATCTATTCGCCTCTTGATATTTTTTTCTTATTGGTTTAATATCCTGATTTAATATATTGCTGATTCACTTGAAATTAACTTATTTGAGGGAAGAATAATTTTCCTGCTTATAAAAATTATCTTTTGCTCAGCGCAAAAACCTGCGTCAAAAATACCAAAAACACCAGAAAAAAAGAAAAAAAAGAAAAAAACAAAAGCCTTATCTAGGCTTAGTTAGACGTTGTTTTGCTGAGTGTTGCGTCAGCGTAGGTCGTGCCTTCTACAACCATTTCCTTGCCGGAAAGTTCGCCAGCTCTGTTAGCTACAACTTTACCAGCCAGTCTGGTGTCAGCGCCGCTGTAACCTGCTACAAGCATAGCCACGTTGCCGTTAGCATGCTCGAACAACTTAACGCGTGCTTTTCCAGGGGTAAATCCTTCGGCACAATCAGTTGGGTTGCCCAACAATTCAGCTGCTGCGGTGTTGACACAAGGTCCTCCTACAACAACTAAGTTCTGCGCTTTCACGTCAGCTACTTCGCTGTCCAGCTTAGTGGCATCCACAAAGGTTACTGCTTTCAGGTCGCCGCCTGCTGAAGTGCTCGAAGCTACTGCTCCAGAGGTCAAGTACACCATTGGCAATCTTTCTTTGTGCGGCCATTCAATGGTCAATGTGTCTGCGCTGGATCCGCCGCCGCTAGGACTATTCCTTTTTACCCATGCTCCGTTAGCTGAGTAACCGTAGGAATTGTCGTCGTCGTCTTGCGGTGATGTCAAGGTAAGGTTCACAAAATCAAACCCAACTTCAGTTGCCAAGTCAACTTCGCTTGATGCAGCCGTGATGTTGTACCCTTTTATCAGGTACGGAACAGCGTTTCTGTCATCAATTGCATCAGCGTCTAGCAAACTGACGTTGAACCTTATGCTGTTAGCGGTGTCGTTACCAAACATATCTTCGACCCAAATTTTAGCACCACCACGGGCGATTAAAAAATCGGTTTCGTAGTTTACACCAAGTGGTCCCCTTGCAGTCAGAGCAGTAGCTGCATGTCCACCAGTAACGGTAATGTTCCAATCATCAGCATCAACATTACCTCCTCCAGCAGCTGCTCCTCCGACGGAACTCGCGTTGGCAAATGTATAGGTGTTACCTCCTAACTTTAAGTTAAAAGTTGCACCGTTTTGGCCTGCTCCAAAGGTTATCGGACGTTCGACCGTCTCTCCAGTTCCTAAAACCTTAAACTTTGCTTTAGGATCGGATGCGCCAAACTTATCAGTTCCCTTGTATTGGACTACGCTGGTGACCGAATCTTCATCCGTATCATCGTTCAAGATGAAATATTGTTCGTCCTGGATTGAAGTTTTGTTCAATTGCAACTTATCATCTTGGCTACCAAATCTTAAAGTTGCCCCATTCGCATAAGCTAAAGGCATATTTATTACGTCTCCTTTCACGTTAGTGAAAGTCAACCAATATTCCTTCTCACCGCTTTGGTCAGCAACTTTTAGTTCATCGGTCAGCACAGACTGGTCCATACCTTCAAAACGCAAGTCCCAATTCTCAGTGAAGACTAATGATTTTTCTTCAAGCTCGGGCTGGCCTAACAAGGTTTCACCAGCTGCTACAAAATAATCGTCCTGCGCAGTCATGTTGACCTGGATGTCGTCAATCTCTAACTCTCCGTCAGCAGTTGCGCTCCAGGCAGTAGTCACTGAACCAAAGATCGTTACCGCTGCGCCGTCGATGGTTTCATCATTGACTTTTAGGTCGTCTGATGAAGTGGCGGTAGCCATAGTCTGGTTAAAGTTATCATCCTGCAACTCTAACTTGTCAGCTCCCAGATAAAACTCAGCTTGGTGGATACCTCCAGCGTAGTCTTGGTATAATACTTCGCTCAATCCAAGTACCACTCCGTCAGATAGCGTTTCAGTATCTCCTTCATCCATTACCGGGGTAGTTTCACCATTGACAGTAAATTTAGCTTGATCCGCCGTATTGGTGAAAATCAGACTCACTTCATACTCTTTACCATCAAGAGTAAACGTTTTTGTTTCCCCTTCCAATATTTGGTCTGAAGCAGAACCGGACATCAAGGTCAAGGTGATTTGCGGAGTAGCCGAAATCGCATTGGTCCTGGCCTGGACGATGTTATAGGTCTTTCCCAGCAGGGTGATGGATTTCTTTTCCAGATCATCCAATTTATAGCTGGTAGATGAATCTACATCGCTTTTTGCTGCATCCAGAAAGTTCATTTCATATCTGGCGAATTGGCTGTTATCCGGAACTTTCAAGAACAAAGCAGTTACGTCGTCGTCATCTTCCACGTAAGTGGTGTTAACGACCGGGTCATCGAAGTGGATGAACTGTTCGTAGTTGAAAGATCCCTTTGAACTGGCCAAAGTACCATCTGCCAAAGCAGCTAAATCATCCCCATCTACGAAATCCAATACTCCGTGAGTTGTGGTTCCAAGCGCTTCGCCAAACTCTAATTCGTCAGTTCCTGCTTTAACTAGGAAAGCATCGCCCTCGACACTGACGGTAGCGCCTGCATCAGATGCTTTATATTTCATGCTTGCGGCAATGTCAGTCATTGCTAAATTGTCTACAGCAGCGGCATTTTCTCCGACTACCATAAGTCCGTTAAAGACACCATCTTGAACTAACATGTCCGGGTAGTTGCTCAAATCTGCAGCCATTGCACCCATCACTGTTGCGCCAAGCATAGTTGCTCCAGCACCAGCTGAAAGAATGCATTTCACTATCTTTTTTACTTTCATTAAAACACACCTCCGTGTTTTGAATATGTTTTCCAACTCTTCTCCTCAGTCCTGCTCCATCCTAAGAGTTCCGAACAGCAAACCACAAGGGCCCACTTGTTTCGGTCTTATAGACGGATTAAAAATCCAAAGGATTCCTAAGATTGATGTAATCCTTTATTGACACATCTACTAAGTATCTCCAACTACTGAAAAACCATTTATAAGTTTTTCGTTAAGATAACCGGAACCTATCCGCACTAAAAATGGAGGCGTCTTGAAACTGAAAAATTTTTTGCTTTTGGCGGTTCATCATTGTTAAATGATAAAACTATGTTCTGGAACTTAGTTCTGGTAAATTGGTCGCAGCCATGTATTTGGTAGCCACGACAACACTAAAGAATTATAAAGATTCGGGTTACGAAAACGATAAGATGAAATAAGATGGACATCAACAGCCTTCCCCTGCCCGAACCGTTCAAAAAACGATATGCCGCATTCAATACTCTTACGCCCATCCAGGAGAAAGCCGTAAAAGCCGGACTCTTGGAGAAAAAATCAATTCTGGTCTGCGCCCCTACTGCTTCCGGGAAAACTTTGATCGCTACTATGGCTATATATAATACTCTGGGCAACCATGATACTCAGGATAATACCCAGGATAATTCCTTGGAACAAGAGCGCAAAAAGAGCAAGAGTATATATTTAGTGCCGCTCAAAGCCCTAGGGACAGAAAAATACAAGGAATATCTAACTTTGTTCAAGGATTCTCCATACAAAGTGATACTTTCGACCGGCGACGTAGATTCTGAAGCCGACTATCTGACCGATTACGACTTGCTTATCCTTACCACGGAAAAGCTGGATTCGCTTCTGCGGCATAGGGTTGGCTGGCTTTCCGAAGTGAAAACCGTGATCGTGGATGAGATCCATCTATTGAACGATACTTCCAGGGGACCTACTTTGGAAATTATCCTTACGCTCCTTAAGAGCCTCATCAAGCCGCAGATCATCGGCCTTTCGGCAACCATAGGCAACCCCAAGGAATTGTCAGAATGGCTGGGAGCGACCTTAATCATCGACGAATGGCGGCCGGTGGAACTGAAGAAAGGCATCTACGCTGAAAAAGAAGTAGAGTATTATTAGGAAGTTCCGATCAGTCATCTATCTTTTTCAAATGCTCTTTGATTTTTTCGCGATACTTAAGTACTCGTTTAGAATAGGAAGTTAGAACTGAATGAAAACCCTCCTTCGTATATAACCATCCTGGCAATGAAACTACAGTACTAATGTTTCTGATTTGTTTAGATAACTGCAAGTCTATTTCTAACATTAACTTCAGAAATTCCACCCCATCATCTGATAAATGACCCATTTTTCTATAACCGGTAACAGTTTTTTTAGACTCTAATTTCGCAATAATTAACGATACTCTTTTCCTTGCTTCTTTGAGCCATTTAAGTGCTTCAGTAATAGCTAGACCATATTGCCTGGAAACCGCATCTCTTTTAGGGCCTGTCGGCCGGTTATCTAGAATAGACCATTTTCTAGCACGATCTAAATACTTACCCGCTTCGCTTAAATCAATCAGCAATTTCTCTTCTTCAGATTTCTCTGAAGCTGCTTTACCGGCTAACCAATTGAAGATTCCCATTGATCACCTTTAATCTTAAAGAGTTTTATATTATTTTCCATGGTTAAAGTATTCATCTCAACAATCCAACCATCGCTTCAAACTCCTTTTCCCCATAAGTTTGCTTATATTTAACTGCCGCTTCCCGCAGCTCTTTCAGGCCGAAAGCAAAACCTTTCTTGAGCAATAATTTCTGCCGTTTGCCGATGAAATCCACAAACTGAGTCACGTTGTGCGGTTTTTCGGTCTCATAACACCGTTCAAAATCGATCAAGACCGGCATATTCTCCGCATCGATGATAATATGTTTTAAGGGATTGTGCATCTCTTCTTTGTTCACCTTCATCTGGTCGAGGATAAAACATTGCTCCAAAACGTCGACCAGGACTTTTTTTACCGCTTCCGGGGAAGCTTTCGGCAGCCAATCTTCTATATATTCCCCTTCCACAAACTCATACACCACATATTCTTCCTCGGAGAACAAAAATCTCGGCCCTATGCCCTGCTTGTTTAGGGCTTTCAGCCACAGCGCTTCGCTGGCGATGGCATCTTCCGCCTTGCTTTCTTTCTTCTTTACTTTGATCGCGACAGTAACTATCTCCCGCTTTGAAGGAAAATGGCTTTTCACCAGCTTGCTCTTATCAGATTTAGCAGTATATATCACTCCCCGCTTGCCTTCTGCAAAATAATGTATATCCCGCAGCAGTTTTCCTTCCAGCTGGCGCAGTAAAGATGTTTTGGTGATCTTATACACATACAAAGTTTCAAAAGCGATCTTTTCTTCGCCCAGCTCTTCCCACCCCAACATATTATGATAAAGTATCTCTTCTATCTTCTGTTTATTGGTCAGGGAAGAGAACAAAAATAATATCATCCCTTCTGGAAACAGATGATTTGAAACCTCTTTAAAGAACCGTTCAGAAATCTCCCACCCTTTCTTTCCACCATAGATCGCGTCGTCCCTGATACCTTTATCTTGCGGCAGATACGGGGGATTGAAAATGATTACATTGAAATAACCGCTTACTTCTTCAAACAGGTCGCTTTGCAGGACCTTGATCTTACGCAGTTTCTGTTTCTGCACCTTCTGCTCAAAAACACCGGCTGCTTCCGCGTTTATATCTATTGCAATTACTTCCCGCACCTGCGGATTTCCTATAGCAGTTATGGCCTGTATCCCCGAACCGGTGCCTACGTCAAGCACCCGGCCGTAAGCATGCCGGGACACAAATCTCTGCAATAAGTACGAATCTTCTGCCGGTTGATATATTTCCATTAAGTGGTTGAAATGAGGAATATTGATAAATATTTTGTAAAGAAGGCTTTGCGGATAATAAAATGGATTTCACGCCGTTGTCTAAAGATGAATGGGCCCGGCCGGATTTTCGTTGACAATCATCTCGAACCGGCGACATCCGCCTTGTAAGGGCAGCATCATAGCCACTAGACCACGAGCCCAATACAGCAAAAGGATTTAAGCCTGTTTAAAAATATTACGGATATTATTCTTTCTTCTCCTCTTTGGGGACGTCTTTCTCTTCTTTAGGCTCTTCGACCGCAGGCTTCTTATGCGCAGCGCTTTCTCCCTTGCCCTTCTTAGAAACTAATTTGTCTTTCACATCTTCGCCAAGCTTTTTCGCGCCTTTAGTAATTTTGACAGCCACGCCGCCCAAAGTTCCGACCGCAGCTATGATGGCAGTGATAGCTACGGCGTTTTCTTTCATCCATAATAGCATAGTCTGCTCCTGCCTTATCGCTATTTCCAAACGCCGAGCGATTTCATCCACCGCCGGCCCGGCCATATCAACATTCACCTGCGCTTCTTCAAGATGATTTGTCAGCATCTGCTGCTGCGCATCCTGTAATTGTTTTTTTGCTGCTTTAATGCTGTCGAATATTTCGTCCACCATATAATCTTCTGCCTTTTTTTGATAATACAAATCTTCCTGTTCCTGCAATTTCTGTTTCACTTCAGCAAGCTTTAGTTTTAATTGCTCTTTATCCACCTCTACCTCTCCGACTACGGTAAAAGTGACCGGGAAAGCCTTCTCGTCGATTTTAATCATCGCCGTGACATTCCCCCCCTGAAGAATATTCATCTTAACGGTCAAAGAATCCTGCTCTCCCGGCTTCAAACGGGAGATGGTCGTAGAGCTTAGGTGCTGGACGCCTTCTCCGACTATTTTTGCGCTGATGTCCTTGATCGCTCCCGTGCCGCCGTTAGTCACCAAAAACGTAACTTGGTTTTCTTTTAATTGCAGCGTCATGGGAAAATAAGACACTAGATTTATTTTTGAATCATAAGAGCTTACCATGACCGGCACCGATTTGGTCACTTTTCTTTCTTCACTATCCTGCACTGATAATTTCACTATGACATCGCCAACATTCTCAAAAACGTAGCTTGGATTTTGTTCGGTGCTGTCGATAACACCATCATTATCAAAATCCCAGGCATACACGAATTGGCTGCTGCCGGAGACGATCGTAGTGAACCTGACTTCCAAAGGCGCTATCCCTGACGACGGCACGGCAATTACGGAAACAATGAAAGGATCTTCTACTTTTATCGTCGAAGAAACAACGCTGCTGCCGCTTGCAGTAGTTACATTTGCAGACGCTTCATATATTCCCGCCTGCTGGTAAGTGTAAACCGGCGCTAATTCGGAACCATCAGTAACGCCATCGCCATCAAAGTCCCAAGCTATAGAGATAATCTCTTCTGACGCAGTAAGGTTAAACGTCACTTGCAGTGGAGTTTTTCCGGAAGCGGGAACTGGATTCAGGACCACGGAATCTTCTGCCAGAGCTGAAGATGCGGTTAAAAATAACAGCAAACATAATGATAGGACTAATGTCCTGGATAAAAAAATCCTTGATAAAACATAAGTCCTCGATAAGATAGATTTTCCCGCCATTTTCTTTTCTGAAGTATCTCGGTAGCCCTCTCTTTTTAAATATTTTTATTCAAGAGAAGCTGTTTCGATGAAAATATCTGAAGAATCGCGCAGCTTAACATCTTAACCCTGCGACAAACTAGTTATAAACAATAAGCATTTAAACTCTTAAGAATTTTTAAGCCTCATGCAGGAAAAAATATTCGATTTGCTGTTGAATCAGGATGAGCTGAACTGGAAAAACATCATCTATGATTTGGTCAAGACCGAACAGATGGATCCCTGGGACATTGATGTTTCCCTTCTGGCCAGGAAATTTATCCAGATCATCAAAGAGATGCAGGAGCATGATTTCAAAATACCTGGGAAGATCCTGCTGGCCGCTGCAGTCTTATTGCGGATCAAGGCCACGCATCTGGTAGAAAATGACATCTCCAATCTTGACAAGCTGATCGATCAAAATGAAGGGATTCCTGAAGAAGAGCTGTTTGAAGAGATGGAACAGCGCTTACGCGACCCAAAAAATTCTATGCAGCCGCAGCTTATACCCAGAAATCCTCAGCCTAGGAACAGGAAAGTGTCCGTCGAAGATTTAGTGGAAGCCTTGCAGAGAGCCATGGCTACCAAGAAAAGGATCCTGGAAAGGCAGCGCCCCACCACTTTTTCCATGCCGCAGCGGAAGATAGACATCCTGGAAGTCATCCGCGATATCTACCACAAGATAAATTATTATATCAGCAAAGATCCGGAACAGAAATTGACCTATACCCGATTGCTGCCGCCGAAAGCGGGAAAGCATGAGAAGGTTTATACTTTCATCCCCTTGCTGCACTTGGAGACGCAGCAGAAGATCGAAATGGAACAGAAAGGCCATTTTGATGAGATTTTTATTAACGTAGTTAATAATAAGAAAGAAAGAAAAACGGCATAGAACGATGGAAGAAAATTGGCAAATTTACCAGATATTACGGATTTGTTAGAAGCCCGGAAAAATTATGGCGCCCTTTATGAAACATATGAGGCTCTTCAAAAAAAAGTAGCTGAGGCTGGAGAAGAAATAAGCCAGCTTGAAGAAGAAGTCGTCCGACGCTACAAAGCAGCAAATATACCAGAAATAGAATGCAACCATCCAGTAATTAGGTACCGGGGCTTGGGGGAATCTGAATGCGCCTGCTGCGGCAAATGTAGGGTATAGCTTTATTCCGGAATATGGAAGATTGAATCTCCCCCATTTCTCCGCAATCTTTTTAAATCAAGACTGGAATTTACACCCATCGAGTGATAGATGTTCTAAGGTAAGTATGGAATCAGCTAAAAATATCACCACTAAGAACATAAAGGTACCTGATAAAATAGTAGACCAAGTTCTGGGCCAGGAAGAAGCAGTCAAAATAATTAAAAAAGCTGCACTGCAGCGCCGGCACGTCCTATTGATAGGCGAGCCAGGAACAGGAAAATCCATGCTGGGAATTGCCTTGGCCGAACTTCTTCCCAAATCCGACTTGAAAGATACCCTTGCTTATCCCAACCCTAATGATGAAAATAATCCTTACATCAAAACCCTGCCTGCCGGAAAAGGGAGAGAAGAAGCATTAAGTTATCAGTTGGATGCTAATAAGTCTATGAAAAATAATAGTTTTCTGCTGTTCATTGTCGCTATCATAACTTTCATTGCGCCTTGGTGGATCCGCTATCATTATCAATCAGATTTGATGTTCACCGCTTTTTTCTTAGGCGGCATGATGTTTCTTGCTGGATTTGCCATATCTATAAATATGGGGCCGAGAATGTTCCAAACATCTAAAGTTATCGCACCAAAAGTTATCGTAGACAATTTTGACAAAAAACAAGCGCAATTCTTTGATGCTACCGGCGCACACGCAGGAGCATTGTTAGGTGATGTACTGCACGACCCGTTTCAATCAGGCGGATTAGGAACTCCGGCAAACCAGCGAGTCGTGGCCGGAATGATCCATAAAGCACACAAGGGAGTGTTATTCATCGACGAAATCGCTACGCTTCATCCCAGAACACAGCAAGAAATGCTCTCTGCCTTGCAGGAAAAAAAATTCCCCATCACCGGACAGTCTGAACGCTCTGCCGGCGCGATGGTACGGACCGAACCGGTGCCCTGCGATTTTATTTTGGTCGCCGCAGGAAATCCCGAGACCATCAAGAATATGCATCCAGCCCTGCGTTCCAGGATCAGGGGATACGGGTATGAAGTATATATGAACGAAACCATGCCTGACACTAAGGAGAACCGGACTAAGATCGCCCGTTTTGTTGCCCAGGAAATAAAAAAGGAAGACAGAAAAATTCCCCATTTTGATCTTTCTGCACTGAAAGCGATCGTGGAAGAAGCGCGGAGGAGAGCCAACCACAAGGGGCGCCTTACGTTGCACCTGCGCGGCCTGGGCGGATTAGTTCGGGCTGCCGGCGACTTAGCACGAGAAGAAGAATCCGAGTTTGTGAACAGATAGCACGTCAAGGAAGCAAAAATATTGGCTAGGCCCCTGGAACAGCAGATGGCAGACAAATATATCGAACGCAAGAAAGAATACGAAGTGATCATCACTTCCGGCCTGCGCGTCGGAAGAGTCAATGGATTGGCGGTCATCGGCGGCGGTTCTGCATACTCGGGAATTTTACTGCCGATAGAAGCAGAAGTGACTCCCGGCGGGAAGAAAGCAGAGATTATTGCTACCGGAAAACTCGGAGAGATCGCCAAGGAAGCAGTCAAGAACGTGTCTGCTATCATCCAAAAATATTTCGGCGAAGATATCAAAGAGACTAAAGATATATTCGTGCAGTTCCTGCAGACCCATGAGGGCGTGGAAGGAGATTCAGCTTCCATCGCCGTGGCGACCGCCATCATATCTGCATTGAAAGAGATACCCATAAAACAAGACGTGGCCATGACCGGTTCGCTGTCCGTCCGCGGAGAAGTCCTTCCTGTCGGCGGCGTTTCTTCCAAGGTCGAAGCAGCCATCGATGCCGGGATGAAAACGGTCATTGTTCCTAAATCAAACCTCCAGGATATTGTTATCGATGAAGAGAAATTGGTAAAAGTAAAAATTATCCCCGTAGATACTATTGAAGAAGTGATGGGACATGCCTTGGATTGGAATGGGAATGAGAAACTTAAAGAAAAAATATTCCGAAGGAAAAAATGATTTTGCGCATTATTGAAGATATCGCTATCGATGAAAAAGTAATATTTGTCCCGGAAGGGCCGGAATATGTGACTATCAGGGATGACCAAACAAAAATTATTTGTTCAGCGCGGGGAACATTCGTAGAAGAGGGAGAGCTGCCTTTGAGATATGAGATGAGAAATGTGCGCGTCTTGTATCCGAGCCCGCGGGATATTTTAAGGCCTATTTATCACTCGCTGGTTTGGGAAAGAAAACAACCGCAAAAACAAACGTACGACCCCTTTGATTTAGATTTGGAGCCAATCTCATATTTCGATGCGATTGACGACGATTTGTTTTAATCTGCAGTAAAAATTAGAAATGTTTAAAAATCACCCCTTAATCTAACTCAATATGGCACGTTCACAACGAAGATCCAACCGGAAACCATCCGGCGGAAGGTATCATTATACCAGGACTAAAAGGCTGCGCGAATTGGCCGGCTTTCCTGCCAATACTAAACTGGAGAAAGAACGGAAAGTCAAAACTACCAGAATACGCGGCGGACGGACTAAACATTCTCTTCTGACTGCCAGCAACGTTAACGTTTGTGATAATAAAGGAAAAGCTACTAAAGTTGAAATTCTTAACGTAGTAGGAAACCCAGCCAACCCACATCTGGTAAGACGAAACATTATCACTAAAGGTGCTGTTGTGGAAACTAAGCTGGGGAAAGTCAGGATTACTTCCCGACCTGGGCAAGAAGCTACTCTGAATGGTGTTTTGGTTAAATAAACTGAAAGAGTTTACATTTTGAAAATTTCTTCCATGACCCACTGGACAACCACCGGACAAACGCCCAATAAGGCTTAATTACTAAAAATTTAAGATTTTTAAGCTCTTTAGATTATCCACTCCCGCACTAGACAAGTCCGGGTCTTCTATATAAACAACTTCTAACATCAGATTATTTATCAAAAAACAGAGGTGGTATAAACCATGATGGATCTTACGACAAGAACAATTCAACAATTGTTTGAAAGGCAGGTGCGGGAATTGACCCAAAAAACGGTCATGACTAAAGAAGGTTCTTTTGATTACCAACTAAGCGGGGGGTGGTTATGATGAATAACATGAACAATAATAACATGAACAATATAAGAGACCGGATTCTGTACCTTATGCAAAAGTACGAAGAGCCGGCGCAGAAGCAGAACAAGCAGACGTTCATAGATGATTACGATTGCTACTACGCTATTTCTTAAGACCACACACCTCACTACCCTTTTCGTGGCCGGAAACGGCCGCGTTTTTTTTCGGAAAGATTATAAATCAGTAATAACCACCCTAATTAATGGAAACTCTTACCAAAGCTGAACTTCGCCTGCGCTATGCCGAGATAGCCGGACGGATCCGTGATGGAGCAGTATTCATCTATCCGACCGACACCATCTACGGCATCGGCTGCAATGCACTTGACAAAAACGCAGTGGGAAAAATCAGGAGATTAAAAGAGCGCCCAGCAAACCCATTCTCAATCATCGCCCCTTCAAAAGAATGGATCACCGAAAATTGCATAATTACTAAGGAAGCAAAGGATTTGCTCAATAAGCTTCCCGGCCCTTACACGCTCATCCTGAAACTAAAAAATAAGAACGCTATCGCTAAAAACGTAAATTTAGACCAAGAAACCATCGGTGTAAGAATCCCCGGCCATTGGTTCGGCGACGTGGTCGAAGAACTGGGTTTTCCGATTATTACAACTTCCGCCAATCGTTCCGGACAGCCATTCATGACTTCATTGGAAGATTTGGATCAAACCATTAAAGACGGAGTAGACTTCATCATCTACGAAGGCGAAAAGAAAGGGCGGCCTTCTAAGGTAGTTAATTTAGTAGAAGGGAAAGTTAAGGAAAGATAGTCTTTATAGTGCTTACCGGTTAAAATTATTTTCTCTTATTGCCCCAATCCAGGAAGTTATCTTTCTTTCGGTTGATGAAATACAGCATGGCGAAGAAAGTGACTACTAAAATAGCAAAGCCGATTTTGCTTTTCGTGTCGAAATAACGTATCGTTCCGCCAAATGTGGCCGCGATACTGCCTAAGAACAAGCCCATGGTGACGCTGTCCTGCATCTTGGGGAGAAACAACGCCAATAATAAGATGAACAGATTAAATAAGGATATGAACACATATTTCATGCCTTCATAAGATAATTTGGATTGTTCGAACTTCTCCTGCTCTTTCTGGAATTCTTCACTGCACTTGCGCTGATTTTCGTCAATCGCCATCCGCTCCGGAGCGCTCAATTTTTCTGGATTGGCAGGATAAGGATATTTGGCGTAACAATCACCGAAAGGACCTTGATAATAAGCATTAGTTCCGGTATATTTCGGAAAAAAAAACATTCGCTCCCAAGAAAACCATGGGGACGTACAACAGCACGATGATCAAGACATAAAGCAGTTTGGTCCAATTCATAATTTTAAGCATGTCCCGGAACTATTTAAAGATTTAGTTTTCTAAATATTTAGTTTTCTAAAGATTTGGTTTTTTAAAGATTTTGCTTTCTAAATATTTAGCTATCCTGGCTGCCATCTTGACATTCAGATATCCATCTTCTTCCCGTCAACATAAAACCTCGGGCTCTTGAATACCTGATCGCTGTGAAAGATGGTTTTTATCGCTCCGCCAAACCAGTAATTGCTACCAATGGCTACATGTCCGGTGCCCAGGACTTTTTCATCCATAATCATAGAACCTATCAATACCGCTCCGGGATTGATCCCTATGCCTAGCTCGCCGATGTGGCGCACCCGTTCCCGATATTTTACCAATTCTTCAAATTTTTGGAAAGTTTGTTCCAATAGGGGCGCATCCTTTCCTTCCATCTGTACCACTTTTCCTTCCTTGATGTGCAAAGTGACCGGGCTTTGCAGCAATATCGCGCCATTTTCGGTTTTCATGCTGCCGTCGACAACTACTTTTCCGTTCACTCCTTCAAACCCTGCCGGCGGAATGTACACCTCTCCTGCAGGCATATTGCCGCCCATCCCCGGCTCATGATATTCGCCGATGTTGGCTATCGCTTTCATCCCTGAAACATTGAAAGTAACATCTGTTCCGGCTTCTGTTTTTACTTTGATCTCTTCCGCTTTATCCCACAGATTTTTGATGGCGGAACCTTTTTTCTTCATGCGTGAATAATTGACATTCATCGCTTCCAGGAACAGGCTGAAGTGCTGCGGCTTGACATCGCTCAGACCGGTTGCGGAAAGAAATCTATGCCCTCGCTCTGCGCAGAAATTGCGGAAACTTTTTTCTTCTCCGAACCGGCCCAGCTTATTTGAAACTGCTACGATAATGATGCTGTTTTTTTCCAATCGGTTGATTGCATTCACGACGTGATCATCAGAAAACATAAAACCTTTTTTAGGCTCCTGGAACAGGATATTGGTATTAAGACCTTTCTTGTTTGCGGCATGATAGTAACCATAGCCCAGCATGCTGGAGAAGGTATCTCTGCCTATGCCGTAATCGCTGATAACCAAGATCTCCTCCCCCTTTAATTTAAGAGAATTTTTCATTATTTTATGAAATATGGGGCTTTGCTTCTCCACGAAAGTAAGAATTGATTTGTCTAATCCCAGCATAAACCTGCTATTCTTTTAGGGTATTAAAAGATTTTGTTACGGCAGGCTAATATGAAACCCTCCGGCTTTGATTCAGAAGTTATATAAAGTAGTTCACGTCGATAAAGTGTTGTCTTAAGACGCTTTTATCGACGAGGTGAACTACGAATGGAAATAATAACTTCTAAATTTAAAAAACTTGCTGATTTTTGCTATGAATTGTTCAGAGAAGCGGAGCTTATGCTTCACAACTCCAAGTTCTCAAATAAGCTTTATACCCAATACCAGCATCTCTTTTTGCTGGTATACAAGCAATTCCGTAAGTTTACTTATAAGGAATTGCTTGAAGATTTAAGCGATAATATCACGCTTAGGGCATATTTAGGGCTAAATAAGCTCCCTGAATATACAACTCTTATCAAGTTTGCGAAGAGACTTCCTACTGCTATCTTCGATAAGCTTATGGCTGCGTTTAGCAAACTTATTGAGCAACCTGAAAAGGTTGCTATCGATGGAACGGGCATTAGTTTGGATAATGCCAGTCCACATTACTGCAAAAGAATCGGAAAAGCATACAAAAAACGTCCGTTCTTGAAGCTAAGTATTATCGTCGATATAAAGCATTATTTTATCCTACAATTTAAGCTTAGAAAAAAAGCAAGACACGACCTGATTGATGCATATACAATGACCCGGAGATTGGCAAAAAATTACCGACCAGAAGCTTTTTACGGAGATAGGGGATATGATGCCGAGAAGCTCTTCAAAATAGTATTTGAAGAGCTGGGAGCATACCCGTTTATTCTCCAGAAAAGATTAGATGTGCCAAAGCATAGAAGAAAAGGAAGATACAGAAAAGAGACGTTTGATGTGTTTGATTATGGAGAATACCTTCAAAGGAACAAGGTTGAGACTACTTTCAGTATTCTCAAAAGAAAGTTTGGGTTTAGTATCAAATCAAAGGATGTAAAGAACCAAAAAGTGGAAGCAATGTGTAGAATCGTTGCCTATAACATTGACAGAATGTTAGAAGCGGGAAAACAAGTAATTCTGATATTCATCAGAATTACAAGGGTTTCATATTAGCCGTTACGGCAGACTAATTTATTCTCTAGTAAGCAGGTTTAATATGTTGTCTTTAAGCGATACTTTTCTTATTTTTCCATGCGCAGTTATATCTATCAGTTTTTTTTCCTGCATCTTTTGGAGGGAGCGATACGCTTTAACTCGGTCCATTCCGGGCAAACGGGAAATCTCTGCTTGTCCTATCATGCCATTATTCTGAACAAGAGAATTAATAATCTCTTTCTCATCTCTGTTTAGGAAGAGAAATAATATCTCTAATAATTTGTGAGATTCTTTCTTAGTCTTAGTAACTTGTTTGTAAGTTACGGTTGATAAAATATAACCCATAAATCCAGAAAGTATGATCATACTGATAGTTATAGGTAAATGATTTTCAACTGTCCAGAATATTAATGAATTTTTACTGGTTGTATTACGATGGATATACATTACCCCATAGATAAGAATCGCAAGACCGATGATTATTGCTGAAAATCCAAGGCTGATGTATTTATATAACTTAACTGAGCGTCCATCCATAAATAGTCAGCAGAATCAACCCTTATTTAAATATTGCTACACCTGACGAAACAACAATTCGGCTTAATTTTGGACGTTTCAAAACCATTTATATATTGTTTCATCCTATGAAACAACAGAATTGTTTGAGAATAGCAATTTAAAAAACGCCAGAGGTGGTTAAAATCGAAGAGCAACAAGAACTAAAAGCAAAAAAGAGTGATAGTATAACTATCAATAAATCAATGTTCTGGAAAGTCACTACAATAGTTTTAATTGTAGTATTAGCATTCATGGCCTTTAGAGGCAATAATTCTCCTACGGGTGCAGTTGGGGCGCCCACATTAGGAGGAGCACCACAAGCGCCAAGTGCAGGAATAACCGATATGAAAGCACTTGCTGATGATGATCCTTTCTTGGGAGAAAAAGATGCACCAGTCACCATAATTGAATTTAGTGATTATGAATGTCCGTTCTGTGAACGATTTTATCAGCAAACATTATCACAAATTGAGAGTATGTACATTAAAACTGGGAAAGTGAAGTTTGTCTATCGTGACTTTCCATTAGGCTTCCATCAACAGGCTGAACCTGCTGCGATTGCCGCCAATTGTGCTGGGGAACAGGAAAAATACTTTGAGTACCATGACATAATCTTCAGCAATGGAGGAGCAGGAGGAAAGAGCAGTGCTGATTACAAACGTTGGGCTCAGGAACTTAGTTTAAACGTTGCTAAATGGGAAGCCTGTTTGAGCGATCCAGCGCAAAAGCAGGAAATTCGAAAAGATTTAGCTGATGGAAGTGCAGCAGGAATTTCAGGAACGCCGGGGTTCATCATCAATGGAAAACTCATCAGTGGAGCGCAACCGTTTAGTGTTTTCCAGCAGGTCATTGATGCTGAGCTTAATTAATTTTTTTTCTTTTTTTCAAAATGAAATACATAAATAAAGTGCAGGAAGCACTAAAAGAGGTGTACAGTTTTAAGAAATACTTTTTAGTTACTTTCAGCGTTGCTTTGGCAATTTTTCTTTTCAATACACTTGTGAACAATTACCGCATACTTTTTTCTGATTTTTCTTTCTCGCTGTTTTTTTCCTTGCTTAAGGGAGCACTCGCATCAATGACTGCTCTTTCTTTCATACTTCTCATTATAATGTCAGTTCTTGCTGGTGTTGTCACGACAATGACCATTTTTTTAGTGAAAAGGCAAGTTAAAGGAAGTCTTAAGGCAGGAACATCAAGTATCTTCATAAGTTTGATAGCTCCCGCGTGTCCATCGTGTGCAATTGGATTACTGAGCGTCTTAGGCTTTGGTGGATTCTTAGCGGTGCTTCCATTTAAAGGATTAGAATTGGGGTTTCTCGGCATTGGTCTTTTAGGTGCATCAATAGTTTATCTATCAAATAAAATAGCAACAAAGACGTGCAATATTGCACAAAAGGAGGTTAATATGGAAAATAACAATGTTTCAGTAAAGAAGTCAACAATTTGGAAATTGATAGTGGTCGTTCTGATAGCTGTTTTCGGATTTTTGGCATTAAAAGGAAATCTTGGTTCAGGAATAACGGGAAACGTTATAGTGACTAGCAATAATGACCCTTACGCAGATCTGCCATTCAAAGAAGTCTGCGCTAAAACTGGTGGTATGTGGATGAAGATGCAGCCAACACAGAATAACGTTCCAACCGGTCAGTCCACTTGCTTAGGTTGTATGCTACGTAATGGAGATCATATTTGTGAGAAAGGAAGATATATACAAGCATTACAATTGAAGTGAATGAATATGAACCAGAAATTGAAATATGTACTCTTAGGACTCGGAACAGGATTACTTTTCTTTGTTGTATCTGGAATCATTACCTCACTTTTGCCGAACTCATTTTTTACAAGAATGACTCCAATAAATACATTGGATTATATTTTTCTCGCGAGTAGCTCTATTTTACTCGGCGCGTATGTTGGAGTCCATTACTACAAAAAAAATACAATCAAAAAGTGCGATACGATTGCAACTACGGGAGGAATAGGTAGTTTCTTCGCGTTTGCCTGTCCCATTTGTAATAAATTACTTGTTTTTGTATTTGGAGCAACTACTCTGATGACCTATTTTGAGCCGTACAGACCTATTCTCGGCTTCGTGAGTAATGGGTTATTAGCGGGTGCAGTGTGGTGGAGGATAAAACGATGAAAAACTCCAAGTCACTTCGTTGCGCTCCGTTCGTGAGTTTCTTTGTTGTAACTTACAATTTTCTTATCTTGGCAACAAAGAAACCCAAGTCACTTCGCTACGCTTCGTTCGTGGGTATTTTTCGTAGCTTTGCAACGAAAAAACCTTCGGTATCATTATCCTGCGGCCAGATGCGCAAAGCGTTCTTTACCTCAGGATGATATTGTTCTCCTTCAAATTCCGCTATCGTGGGGCTGGTTTTCAGCCCTTTAAGAGTAACTTTTATCGCTTTAGCATTTTCATATTTCTTAAGCAGATAACTGACTACCCCTTCGTTCTCTTCCGGCTCGACCGAACAGGTGGAATAGACCAGCTCTCCGCCCGGCTTAAGATTTTCAAAAGCTACAGTGATAAGTTCTTTCTGTTCTCGGGCTAATTTGGTGATCATGTGCGGATTCCAGATGCCGATGGTCTTAAGGCTCTTCCTGATAGCGCCGGTTCCCGAACAAGGCGCATCCAATAGGATCTTGTCAAACTGCATCCCTTTTATGCCCTGCCCGCGCATCAGCGTGATGATGCAATTAGTGGTGATGCTGCGCTGCAGATTTATCCCTAAGGACTGCAGACGATCGCCTTTGTAATCGTTAGCAATGATTAATCCTTTATTATTCATCATCGCTGCCATCTGCGTAGTCTTGCTTCCAGGGGAAGCGGCCATGTCCAAGACTATGTCTCCTGGTTTTGGCTTTAATACTAATGGCGGAATCATGGAAGCCGCTTCCTGTACGTAAATTTTTCCTGTATGATGCTCCAGTAAGTTTCCTACATCCCTTCTTTCATCATGGGATATCCAGAAACCTTCCTTGCACCAGGGGATCGGCATGAGCTTCCATCCCTTGGCTTCGATGCTTTTCCGCGCCTCCTGGATCGTCCCCATCAAGGTATTGACCCGGATGCTCCTGCGCAGGAAAGAAAGAGAATACTTCTTGAATTCTTCCCAGTCAGTTAACTGCGAATATCGTTCTATGAAAGCGGGCTTAAATACGATGTTCTCGGTGGTGGGAATTTGTTTTGGTTCTGACATGAGGGGTAAGAAAATAGGTTTCTATATATATTTTAGGATTATTTAGAAAGTAATGCTTGCAGACTTTCTTTAGTTGCTTCAGGAATTATTTTTTGTTGATGAAGGTAAGATAATACTGTTTTTTCACCTGCACCAAGGATATAGTAGCTATCACTAGAATCATCCCAACACGAAGAAATTGACTCAATTAATTCTTTCCTTTGGAAAGGAGTTAAAAATAGGCCTTGTATAGAGGGCTCTTTCTTTTCATTGGGAAAAATATTATTCACTAAAGGAATATCTGTGTAATGCGCTACTTTCTTCTGCATCAATGTTCCTTCTTCAACTACAAGAGAAAGCTGCCCTTCTCTATTTAAGAGTGGGGGAGATCCTATTTTTCCAACGTGAATATCCCAAATGAAAGGACGCCAATATTCTCTACCCAAGAAGAAAAAGTAATCTCCTACGTGTTCCTGAAGGTAATCGTAAACCATCTGGGCTTTTTGTTTGTTTTCCTGGTAAGGATATCCATTTGAAAGAGCCCAATCAAGAATTTGATCGCCAGTACTATGCCCGTTCCGCAGCGACTCTCGGATTTCAGCATCTTTCTTTTCAAATGCTCTTGCTGCTATTCCACTTCGTGCCTTTGCTTCTTCAGATTCCTTAAATAAATGCTCAAGTTCTGTTAGTGCTGAAGTGAAATCCATACTTTTTCAAAGAAGGACACCTATTTAATATTTATGGAAGTTTTTGTATTAATATGAAACCATCGGTTGCCAACCTCTCCTGAGCGGTTCATATCAGCTTAATTATGCTTGTAAAAAAATCACGCTCAGGTGAACATTCATTTGCGTAAAAAATCAAGCTCTATCTCTATCAGCTTAACGCAGCCTAACGCCAAGAGGTCTTTTAATTGGCCGATGGTCAGCTCTCCCGAAGCTCCTGCGGCCATAAAGTAATCCCCGCCGACGCATTCAACTTCCTGCCCTAAACGGTAGCCGCGGTTTTCTAGCATCTCTTCCAGATCAGGATGGTGAAAATCAACGTTATGATAACACGTATCGGCTTGATATTCCGTCGGCTGCCCGCCGTCGCGTGGGTGAACCATCATGCCTTCATCATTAGACACGATTATCACTTCTTTTATCCTATAACGGCCGAATATGGCGGGAGCAGCAAGAATATCCGACAATTTTTCGCCGCTTTTGCTCAAGGCGATGCGCCCTTTATAGAAATCGCAATCAGCTTTAATCTTATAATTATAATCAAGATTGAATCTCTCATCCGTCTGCGGAAACTGCAATTTTTCCAGAAGGGTCGAGAGTTCTGATTTTTCCTGCATGACTGTGGATAAGAGGCAGATTTTAAAAAATTTATGCCTTGTTTTTTAGGTGCAGATTCATTTATTGTAAAGTAAAATCCCAATAAAGTATATAAACCACTGAATTCTTCTGTATAGATATCAAAAGAGGTGTTGTAAGATGATCAACGTCGCAATCAACGGTTCTCAAAAATCAAGGATTTTTGGAACCACGATGGCCATTAAGAAAAAATTTAGAAGGTGTAATCAATGATAAATGTGGCCATTAATGGTTTTGGCCGTATCGGCAGGACTTTCTTCCGCGCTGCTTGGAAAGATAAGAGCATAAACATAGTTGCGGTCAATGATCTTACCGATAACAAAACTCTTGCTCACCTGCTGAAATATGATTCTGTCCACGGGCTTTTCTCCGAGAATGTTATTGCCAGTGATGGCTATCTGGCGGTCGGAAAAAAGAAAATTAAAGTCCTGGCGGAACAGGACCCTTCCAAGCTCCCTTGGAAAAAGCTGAACATTGATGTGGTGGTGGAAAGTACCGGCCGTTTTACCGACCCTTACAAGGCCGCGGCGCATCTTAAGGCTGGAGCAAAAAGAGTATTGATCTCTGCGCCCTGCAAATGCGAAGCGGATAAAGCCTGTCCGGCTAATACTGTCACTTTAGTTTCCGGAGTCAACGAACACGCTTATAAAAAAAACAAGCACCTGATCGTCTCTAATGCTTCCTGCACGACCAATTGCGTCGCCCCTATCCTCAAAGTGGTGGAAGATCGTATCGGGATCAAACGCTGTTTTTTCACTACCATCCATGCTTATACGTCCTCGCAGAAACTGGTGGACGGCCCGCATAAAGATCTGCGCCGTTCCCGGGCTGCGGCAATCAACATCATCCCGGCTTCTACGGGAGCAGATGTCGCTGCAGTAGAAGCCATCCCGGAATTGCGGGGAAAGGTCAGAGGCCTGGCTTTCAGGGTTCCCGTCGCTGACGGCAGCGTAACTGACTTCACCATCGAAACCCAGCGTGAAGTGACTCCGAAAGAAGTTAATGAGATCTTTAAAAAAGCGGCCGGCGGAAAATTAAAAGGGATAATACAATATTCTGAAGACGAATTGGTCTCTACTGACATTATCCATAACCCGCACTCTGCGATCTACGATGCCAAGCTGACTTCGGTCGTCGATAAGAAATTCCTCAAGATAGTCGCGTGGTATGACAACGAATGGGGTTACAGCTGCCGGGTGGTTGATTTGATTAAGAAGATGATGAAATAATTCATGTAGGGGTTATATTTATAATTTAAACTATTATTTAGTCCGTAATGAAAAAGTATTTGTCTTTATTATGGCCGTTGTATCTAAGTTCACTCCTCTTGGGATTTAATTTTATATTGCCCATCTGGATTTTATTTTTTCATTAATCCGGCTAAATCCTTCGTCTTCCAAACCTTAATTTTTTTTTGCTTCTCAAAATGGGTATCATCAGACCATATATCTGAACCGGTTGCTAATGCTGCTGCGATAAAGGGCGTATCATCTTGGTCAATCCTATCCATAATTTTTCCTGCTTCTTCCATTTTAGCTAAAATAATCCTGTCATCAAGCAGAATTAGCTTTTGTTTGAGTTTTTCAAGGAGGATGTTAAATTCCAGTTCCGTAATTCTTGCTTTTTTAAGGATAAGAGCCTTATATTTATCGATTTCTTTGTTCGAAAAATTAATGGTTATTAACTCGGCATCAAGATGAAGGAATATTTCTCTGGAGACCGAATCTTTTATGAGCGCAGCTATAATCCTATTGGTATTGATTATCAAACGCATTAAGAAAACCTTTTTCTTATTTCATGCTTTATTTTATGACCTATCTCTCCTGCATCCTTCTCAGTAAGCGCGCTTTTTTCCAAAACTTTGTCCATCCAATGCAGCTCTTCTACTTTCTTTTCAAAAGCTTGCCGGGCAACATCGCTCCATCTGATTTCCGAATGTGCCGCCATTTCGCTGTGCAGTTCCTTAGGTATTGATAGAGTCATATTTGTCATTTTATACCTCCGACCATTATAAGGGATTTATGTGTTAACACATATTTAAACTTTACGGATACTTTCTGCAAAGATCATCCGAAATACATCTTTTTTATCCCCCTTACTTTCTGCGCCCGCCTTACCAGTTCTTTCAGATGTTCCAAATCTTTTGGTATCACTAAAAAAGAGCATTGCGCTAAGGTTATGTCTAACAATTTTGCTTTTGCTTCCTTAACCTCAAAACCGGTATTGGCTATGACGTTTAAAAGATCAGCCAACAGGCCGCTCCTTTCCTCAGCTACAGCATAAAATCTTATTTTTTGGTTGAATCCATTTTTCCATTGCACCGCCACCCAGCGCTCCTGCTCTTTCAATGCCGCGCGGCAATCGATCCTGTGGACGGAAATGACTCTTCTTTTAGTGATTAAGCCGGCAATATCTTCTCCCGGCAGAGGATTGCAGCATTTAGCTAATACGCATACTGCGCTGGCATAGTCGGGCGCTTCTGCTAAAATGCCCTGCTCTTCTGTCACCACCGGTTTAAGCTGCTTAAAATGAAGAGCCGGAAGCTTATCATATTCTTTAAGAGATTTCCGAATCTTATTTCTGGCATTCGCAGATTTGACTAATTTCAGCCAGTCGCGTCGGGGGCGCTGGCTTTTGTTGGTAAGTATCTCCACTACATCTCCGGAAGAAAGCTGCTGTTTCAAAGAGACGAATTTTCCGTTCACGTGCGCTCCTACCGCATGGTTTCCGACTTCTTCATGGATCATATAAGCAAAATCAAGGATATTTGCTCCCTTAGGCAGTTCTTTAACGTCGCCTTTTGGCGTGTAGCAATAGATATTATCCCCAAACACGTCTACTTTAGCCATCTCTAAAAATTCGTGGTTTTCTTCCTTCTGCATATCTAAAACTCCTTTCAGCCAGGCAATTTTCTTTTCAAATAATTCATCGGAATTCAGTTTCTTATACCGCCAGTGCGCAGCCAGCCCTTCCTCAGCAAGCTCATCCATTTCCGGGGTGCGAATCTGAATCTCCACAATTTTTCCTGATGACGACAGAATTCCGGTGTGAAGAGAACGATAAAAGTTAGGTTTAGGGTTGGCGATATAATCTTTTAATCTTCCTTCCGCGGACTCGAGCTTCTCGTGCAAGAGTCCCAAGAGAGTATAGCAATCATTTACTTCCGGAACAATTACCCTGATGCCCGACAAATCATATTGTTCTGCTAAAGGCACGCAGCGCTGCACCAGCTTCTTGTAGATGCTGTAGATGTGCTTGGAACGGCCTTTGATTTTGATGATCTCAACTTTTCCCGCGGCCAACTCTTTCACCGATTGAATCATTTCTTTGATCAACGCTTCCCGCTGCTCACGTGATTCTTCCAGGAATTCGGTTATTTCGCGATATTTTTCCGGATTCAGGATCTGCAGCGCCAAATCTTCCAGAGGATTTTTTATTTTCTCCAATCCCAATCTGTTAGCCAGCGGCGCATATACTTCCATTACTTCTTCTGCGATGCGTCTCTGGTCTTCCTCGGGAAGCACCGAGATGGCCCTAAGATTATCTAATTTAGCGGCGAGCTTAACAAAAATAACCCGTACGTCTCTTAATGTCGCAAGCAATATTCTCCGCAGGGCTTCGGCTTCCAGAAGAGGATTTTTTGATTTGACCGCCTTGATTTCTTCTTCTCCTTTCAGCAAAAGCAGGATCTCTTTGCCGAAAATATTTAAGACCTCTTTTTCAGAAGAATATTTTAAAATCCCATGCAGCAGACCGGCGACCACCACTTCCGGCGACACTTTGCTGTCCGCCAAGATTTCTCCCGCCCGGACATTATGGTCAAAAAAGGAATCACCTGCCAATCGTTTTACTTCGCCGAGATGCTTTTGAGAAAAGGCCAAAGCTGCATTAAATACGGAAAGATGCTGCGGCTCATACTGCCGTTTACAGATCTCTAAGAATGATTCGACGCTCATGGAAGGTTAAAACAAAACTAATTTTAAAAAAGTATGCTTTAGATATTAAGAAAGGCCGGCGCAGCAGCGGAAACCTATGGAGTAATCGGTATAAGATGCCGGATGAAAAGTTGTTTTGTACAAACAGCCATTATTTGTTCCTGCTGCTAGTTGGAAATATCCCCCCCTGAACGTTCCTGCCGGATCGGCGGTCCATTCTGCAATATTTCCGACTAAATCATAAACCTGCTCAGGAGTTTTACATCCTGCCTTGTTGCCGGTTACTTCCAAAGAAACGGCATTCTGATTATTTTTAGGGTGGATCATCCAAGGATTGGTGTTGTAAGTTACTCCGGCCGGCTGTTTTTTATAAAACTCTTGATGGTTTGGACAATATTCTTTTACGGTAGCATCAGTTACGTGCGCGTAAGGCTTGGCAATGGTCTGGTCGTTACACGTTTCCTGCTGTAAAACATTGCCATAAGGATATGTCCTTCCTTCTGCTCCCTGACAGATTGATAACCATTCTTCGTCCGTGCACAATCTTTTCCCTGCATTTTCGCACGCTTGTTTGGCTTGCAGCTGATTGATGGTCGCCTGGGGAACAACTCCGCTGATAGAAACCGCCTGCAGTTCGCTTATCTCTGTTCCGGGAGCGCAATAGGGAGACCACACTTCTCCATTATTTTTATTTGCCAGCATCGCTTCGTATTGGTCTACACAGATATTCCCTACCTGCACCATTCCGGCACGGCAATTGCCTATGCCGCCAGCTTCCCGCTTGCCCACATTTTTAGTAGGGATGACGCACACTAAGCTTTCCGCAGTACAGGCCTGTTCAAGGATGCTGTTCTTGAAGCTGACTACGCTTCCTTGCTTGGTTTCAGGAGAACTGCCCCCCCCCCAGATGCCATAAACAAAGTCGAATGCTTCTGATGCCGCATTAGAAATTCCTGAAGCTGCTGGAGAAGAAGCTGCGCCGGAAAGTCCTCCGGTGGCGTGGTACTGCAGACAAGTTTGATAGACGGTTTTCAGTTCCTGATAACTTCTTGCCGTCTGGCCGGGATAAAAACTTTTTCCTTTTGCCAAACAATAAGTTCTATCTCCTATTTTCACATTAGTTGTATCGCAGGGCAACGACGCCCATTCCCCGGCTAATTTATCCCATACGGGAGCAAGATTGCCTGAATTCACGGCGATAGCTAATTCATTTTGAGAAAGGCCGCGCTTAGTCTCTAATAACCATAACCCGGCTTTATCTTGTTCTGCAGGTAAGAATCCCGTTTGGAAGAATCCGCGGCCACGGAGATCTTTATAAGTTCTGTATAAAAATTGGTACCTTCCTGCAGCGGTGGATGTGCCGCCGGGCCAAGGAAAACCTTTTTCCGGCATCTCTCCGGTTTCAACTGGATGCGAGCTATACGTTGTAAATTCTTTTCCCCCGAACATCAGATTATATTTTTCCTTTGTTCCTTCGGCCCAGGCGATGGTATCCAACAGCGCTTTCTGTTCGTTGGTTCCTATAGTTGCAATACAAAAATTAGTAGAAACGGCGCTGGGTTTGATTATAGTTGGGTTTATCACCACAGTTGGACGGGCTTCCTGATGATTTCTCCACCCGTCAACGGTATCAAAAACACGCCCTTTCCGCGCCGCATTATTGATCCAGGCCACGATCTTCAGCCATATCGCATCAATCTCCTCACAGCGTTGTTTGTTCAGGCAATTCTCTGCTCCCAAAGATTGGGAAACCGGCGCATTGCTTGTGGCGGTTGCGACAGTCGGATTTCCAAACACTATATCCATGACCGCTTTCATGACCTGTTTTCTTCCCGCTTCGCCGAAATGAAGATTATCTCCGCCGCAATATTTTCCACAGCTGTCGCTTCCGGCAGGGTCTTCAGTTGCAGAATAAGTATCGACTGCATAATCGATCAAATCAGGTCTTCCCAGTTTATTATTCAAGAGATCTGCATTGAAAGCCTTAACTTTTTGCACCGTTTCTGGCGTTCCATATCCGCCGCCAGCCCCTTTAAGCGGAGTATTGGTCAGCATTATAACTTTAATATCTTTATTTTTATTTTTTACTATCTGAGCTAAATTGATCGCTGCCGCCTTATATCCTTCAGACGTTATACCTGAAGAAGCCTGCTGGCCATTAGCAGAAGGATCCAGAATCATATAATCAAGATTATCGTTTTGTATCGCTGCTTGGACTAAAGATACTTGCGCGCCAGGCCAAGTTCCCCCTTTCGCATGAAGAAATACTGTAGCGCCAGGGCACATCACTTTGATAATGTTAACATTATTCCACGAAGAAGGGACTTTATTCCCCTGAGCGTCCATATCCACCGTATTAGAAGCTCCAACTAATCCTATTCTCTTTCCTGAGCATCCATCGTAAACACCAACAGGATTTACCCCGACCGTCCCGACCTGCACCTGCTGGGCGAAGACTGCGCTGACCAAGATCAAACCGATCAGAAAAATTATTTTTCCTTTCATGGCTGCTCCTCCCAGTCAACCACTTCAAAGCTCTTGGTCAAAGTTATCTTCTTTTCAAATAATGGATTTTCGATGATCACATCCAAAGTATACTCTCCGGCAACCGCATCCTCGCCGATGACGAAATATTCTCCGAAGACCACATTTTCCGTACTTCTAGTGCTGCTTAATTCAAAATTATAAGCATTTTTCTGTTCTGCCCGTAATATTATTTCTCCAGAAGGATTACGCATCTCATAATTTCGCAGCAGTATCGCCTGCCCGCCGGTAACGCTGCTCTCGACCACGAACCGCACATAAACATTTTCGGCTTTTCCAAATTCATCTTGCTCTGCCAAACAATTAAGATTCTCATCCACATAACTGCAGAAATCAAAATCTTTTATCGCCAAGACGCCTTCCCTTCCTGCCGGAAGGAATTCTGCGTTCAATACCGGCTCGGAAGAGGCGCCTTCTTTCACTTCGATAGTCCCGCTATAAACTAAGAATAATATTACCGCGCTGGTAAAGACCATGGTGATCAATACGATAAACATTTCCATCTCTATCTTTCCCCGTTTAAACATTCGTAACTCCGCATTGGGCTTCTTTTTCAATCTCGCCGAAATATGCTTCTATCTTCTTGTATTCTGCGCTGCTCCTGACTTCGTCAGGATATTGGCCGAGAGGTATGCTGCCGGATTTTCTGGTTTTAAACACGCCGATCAGATCGCAGATATCTTCCCGGAAAGAAACCTTCCAGTCCACATTCCTTTTCTGGCTGTCTGCGATTTTCGCCGCGACCAGATAATATAATGCGGTCGCATCTTCGATATCGGAGATGCCGCGGTTGACGATGCTTTCCGCATTGCCGATAACTTTTGCATAATTTTCACGCATGAAATCCTGATACATCTGACTGGCTGCCTGCGATACTAAAGGTTCCAACCGCAGATTAATAGGCTGCGTGTATCTCGAATACCCTATCTGGCTCTTGACCGGGATCTCTGCATTGTAACAATTACCTACCGCATCCGGCTGCAATAATTCTGCGGTGACGGAAATGGTCTTTTCGTTCTGCGCGTACTGCGCCCCTGCCGCCGCCCTGACTCTGTATTCACAGCTGTCCCCGCTTCCCGGAGCGCCGACAGCGTTGCTGAAACGCATCCCTTTATAGTCAAATACGGCTTCTCGTATTTCAGCAGAAGTGAGCTCTTCTTTTCCATTCTTGGTTAAAGTTGCTCCATTGGCACTATAACCGCCTTCAGATGAAATTGAAATTCCTTCTGGAACAAATATCCTGTAACTATCATCGCCTAATTTCTGGTAAGTAAATTTCAAACTTGCAGTATCGATGTCTCCCGCCGGGAAATCTATCAGTTTTAATTTAGATTCGCAGCTCTTGTCTCCGCCGGTTAATACTATAGTCGTTGTTGCACCAGTAAACAAATTCGGCGTGACTGAACCTAAAGACATTTCCACCGGGAAATTTCCTGGGATGCCCACTGGCAGTTGTCGGAACTGCACATCCTGCTGAGGTAATCCCGAAGTGCTCATTTTCACGCAATATTTTTTTCCGTCGCTGACCGCTTCCGCGCGCACTTTTATCTCTTCGCCCTTGGTAAAGATATTCGGCGTAATGCACGGAATCCAGGAACGCGTATCGGCATCATAACAGCTGATGTACGGATCCTGCAGGTATGCTCCTTCTTCACCGCCAAATAAACTCATGAATTCAGGACAAGTATATTTTCCCGTCAATGGCTGCACCTGGCATACTCCCGTTCCCGGCGGCGATACATCAACGATCGGGAAATAGAATTTTCCGTCTTCGTATCCGGTATCGTAACATTTGTCTTCATTTCCTTGTTCAGACTGGTCCAGCTGCAGCTCTACCACGACGTGGTCGTACCTGAACGGTTTGTTTACTTTCTGCGGAGAAGGTATGGGAACGCTGAAAAATCCGTTCGGCTTAAGATCAAATCCTCTGCCGCCATCCAGGGAATGTTTCTTATCCCCTTCCAATAATGAGTTCACTTCTGTCGTATGCAAGCAGTCGCAGCCCTGCTCGCCGCATTGCACGCCCGGTTTTCCGGAATCTTCCGGACCGACGCATTTCAGATAAACATTATAACTTCTGACCCTGCAGCCCGGCAATATCAAAGCGCCGACTTCGTAATTATAGACGGCATTCCCAGAAGAAGGATCGTAAGTTGACAATTCCCGGTGCGCGGGAATTACATGCACAGTTGTTTTTCCTGGAACTGCATAAGCAGCATCAAGAATAAAATCTGCGCCCAACGGCCAGTCGTAGCCGAAAGCAGCCATGCACATAGACTGAGTCAATCCTTCTGCGCCGGCAGCAAAATAATTATTCAACTGCGCGTTGCCATAATCGCTTTTCACATCATCGATGGACGACTGCATGGCTTCCCCGATAGAGCCGAAGGTCGCTTCAGTAACTGCGCCGATGCCCCCTAATGTTCCTTTGCTTTCGTCATTGAAATCAAAGGGGCTGCATTGGTTGACAAAGTAAGCGATCGCTTTGTAGACTAAACCGCATACCTGCTGGGTGAAAATAGTTTTACAAACTCCTGCATCGCGCAGGCCGGTGTATTTTGCTTCCTGAATGCAATTGCGCAGTCCTTCCAGAATTGCTTTTAATGTGATTAAATGCGCTCTTACCCGCGATAAGCAGACCGTTTGATATGCGCCTAAGAACTGCGTGTTGGGGCTGACTTGATGCACCTGTTTATCCGACTGGAAATAATCTAAAAGGTAATCTGCTCCAAAAGCAGACGAAAAGTCCCGGCCGCCATAATATCTCCATTCCGGATAATACGTTCCGAAACGATTATTTGATTCTTTGAATACTTGTTGCTGATGATAAGACCACTCTTCAGCGATGCCATTCTGCTCTTTCATAGCCGTCCTGACACCGGGATAATGTTTCACTTGCTTTTCGTCGTATGTGCATACGCACTGCAATAAACCGGTGGTGGTGTCAGTTGATCCTTTTAGCGCAACACTATTAGACGGAGGCGCGGAACAAACGCCGGAAAGACATAACGCTCCGCCGGTGCAATCATCATGGACGTTACAAGGATTATTGATATTCGCATCACCGGGAGTGACACCGCCTTTTTGATAATCGATGAAACAGTCGCGGGTATAACCTGCCGAAAACTGTCTGGAACCAATCCCTTGGGGATCGTTAGGATTATCCTGAGTAGCGACGCCAACCGGGTTTATATCTCCAAATTCGTTGACCCTTTCCTGGAAACAGCCAAAAGATCCTTCCTGTCCGTCGGCAGTGACGGTCCTTAATCCTTTTTCCACATAAGCTCGGTAGCCGGATTTCCGCGGATTTTTGCACGCCTGTTCACAGGTTTTATCCTGCCCGATGACATATTGGTCAGAACCTGGCGGCTGATAGGCAATCAAATCTCCTGCACCAGCGTATAATCCCGCCTGCTGAATGCTCAAACCAAAATCGTGAACTCTTTCCAGCCGCACTAAAGAACCGCCATTTTGCAATGTCGTCGCTGAATCTTGATTTGCGTAATACAAGAAATCTCCCGACTGGTAACAGGTGAATTCTCCTTCGTCGACTAACCGCGCTGCTTTGGCATTAGGATTAGCAATATTGGTATTTTCTTCTATGCGCTTTCCGCAATTCTCAATTTCCAGAAGCGGTACGCCTCGGCTGGAGGCAGTGCATTGGTTCTGCCCCGCGATGACGGTATCAATTTCCGGTTTATCTTTGGTAGAAGTCCATCCGGCAGGAACGGTCCGGCATAATACTCTGTCTCCGGTCCAGCGGTAGGCTTGATCAATAACTTTTTCTGCTTCCCACAGGCCAGCAGTGCTCGGACATAATTCTTCTATCGATTGCGATTCATCTTCCCAATCTTTTCTTAATCTTTCTTCTCCTTCCAGCAAGCCGCGCGCTTTCAGCTCTCTCCAGTGCTGGATCTCACTCTTGGTATAATATTTTTCCTGATCCCCCGGACATTGCTCATTCTTAGCTTTTCCTTTGCTGAAGAAAGCTTCTAATTTAGAACTGACCAGCCGGGCATACCTGACGGCTAACTTACCTATGAACGAACTTACCCAGGCAATCCCCGTAACTAAAATAGCATTTTCCAGATAAGGCAAAACAATATCAATTTTATCGATAGTAAATTCGATTGCATCCAGACCTTCTTCAGCTAAGAAATCCGGAATCATGTTTTTGCTTTCGAGAGGTATGTCGATGAAATAACCTAGCTCATAACAAGATACCTGTGTCTTAAGGTCGCTCATCTTTCCGCCGCCCAGATTATCACGGTAAGTAATTTTAATTTTCAGAGGGAACGTTATCTGCCGCCTGCCGAATTCGTCCCAGAAATCTTCTTTCTTATCGCTGAACTTTTCTGTAGTGAAAAGAGGCGCCGTGATATACCAGGCAGTCTTATCAGCATTCGGCATCAGCCGCGGCTGCTGCGGGAAAATATTGCATCCTATCTTAGTGCTGTCGTCTTCCAGCATCCCTTGAGTGCAGGCCTTATCGAACTGGACGTTCTGGATCTGGAAAGCTGACTGGCCTTGGGTTGAAATTCCTTTCCCGCGGTAACTAAAATTAAATACCGCAGTTACTTCTTCCCTGCCGTCATCAAGCAAAGTCGGGTTTAATCGCAGAGGAGCCTGGAACCTGGCCAGCGATTGCACGTCAAAATCAAAATCGGCAGAATAGCAGGTATTGATATTGACCAGCTTTTTTGCATATCCTGTTTTGCCGCTTTTATCTTCGGCAACTAAATACACATGATAGGTAAATTTCTGTGCCGCCTGTATCTGTTCTATAGGAAAAATAGTTTCAGCATTTAAGCCTGAAGGAATTTGCCGTGGAGCAAGATCTTCTAAACTGATAGGTGGGCTTTCCAGATCTACTTCCTCAAAGGTAAACCTTCCCTGCGCATCAGCGGTAACTTTTTCCCAAGCTTTGTTAAAGGTGGGAGTGAATTCATAAGTGAGTGGACGGAAAATAAATAGATACACTTCTGCGCCAGGTTCGGTAGCCCCTGAAATGTCAGTCTCTGCATTTCCCTGGTAATATTCCTTTCCTTTGGCGAAATCAAATTCTACTTTAGGTGCTTTGGTATCAGAGATGATGTTGAATTCCTCTTCAGTCACCCAGCCGGCCTTATCAGTAATCACAATCTTGATCTTGTTTCCGCCTTCTTCTAAAGATAATTCGGCCTGCAAGGCAGTTCCTTGACCTTCAGCGACAGAATCTTCAGCAATAAAAATCTCATAAGAGCTCTCCTCAGAGATAGTCCCTCTCAGGATAAAATTTTTCTCGCTCACGAACTCCGGCAGGACCACCAAATCCAATTTTGGTTTGCTGGTGTCTGAAAATACGGTCACCTGCATCGATGCATCATTCCCAGCTAGGTCAATCACTTCTATTTTAACCAGATTATCCTTATTGCTGTCCAGAGCCAGATCAGTGATGGTAAATCTCCCCTGTGACGGATCGTCAGGCAGAGCTGCGTCGGCAGCCACAACCCTTAACAAGGGGCCGTTCACAAAAACATTGACCGTCGCTCCGAATTCAGTGGTTCCGGAGAAATCAATCCTGTTTCCCTGCACCGCTGCCGGCAATTCAACATTTATTTCTGGTGCGGTAGTGTCGGGAGCGAGGGTATTGAAAGAATACAGGCTTCCATCATTATTATCTATGACTTCTCCGCTCTGCACCTGAAAATAATAAGTTGACTGCGGCGCAATATCAGATAACGCTACTATGTGCTCCACCACTTGGCTGGCATCGCCGACTCTTCCGAGGGTTTCTTCTGAAAGACCATAATCAACAAAACTTCCGGCAGGCTCATCAGTTTCCCATGATATTTCTGCTTCAGTAGGTGAAATAATTTCGGCGCGGACATTAGATATCTCTAATGCGCTTACGATCGGAAGATTCAGGAACAGCCCCAGGACTATGAAAACCAAAATTCTCCAGCATCTCTTTTTTTGCGAACCTATCATTACCTAATCTACCCCTATCTTATTTCCGGCGAGGGAACGTATCGGCTGTATTCCGGCAGGTTCAACATTAAATCGAACATTTGCTCTTCGCTCGCGCCATCCCTGCTTACGACATGGAACACTATTTCTTCCGCATTACGCAATGCATCCCATGAAACGCCCCAGTTTCCTTTATATCCGCCGATAAATTTTTCCGACCCTAACACGCTGACCTCTAATTCGTAAGTAAAATCTGCCCGGGCTAAAAATTCCAACGCTTCTTCTCCTAAAACTTCTTCATCGCTGGTTTTCGCCTTGGTTATGCTTGATTCGTGGAAAACGCTTCCGGGAAGATCACTTTTCTTGCGCAGTATCAATTTGACTAAGCCTAACTCTTCATCAGACAGTTCTTTTGCTGGTCCCGCTTTCCCGTCGCTGCCAAGCTGATGTTTCACTAAAGTGATTTTCCGCACCGGCACTTCAGCGACTGGAACTAAATCCAGCTCTACTTCTTTTCCTACAGCCGTGACTAATCTCTGCCAGCTTTCTTTATATCCTTCTTTTTCTCCGCGCAGTATCCCTCCGACGCAGTAGGGGAAATTAGTGGTGTACCCGGCAACATGCCCGCGTCCGGCAAAATCATATTCGCTTTCTAGCATTTCGCATTTATATTTCAGACAAGTAAAACTGGTCTGCACCCCTTCCAGCGGTTCGCGGTCATAGACGCCGGTCGGTTCATTTTCCACTAATTCGTACGCGAAGACAGTCATGGGCATATTCATGTTTCCGCAATATTCTTCATCGTTCACTGTACCGGTAAAATATGAAGCTCGCGGCACCGCTTCTTCCCGGCTGGGCAGGTTTCTGACTAAATGCACTGTAAAAGCGGTATTGAAAGTGTATCCTGTAGTTTCATCTTTTACTTTGACCAGCACGGGATAAATAATATCGTAGGTAAATTTCCAGGTCTGGATGCATAAGAAAGAAAGCACATCTGTTCCCCCCAATTGGGAGCTTTCCATCCTATTCCCGTTCAAAGGAGTTACGGCAAAAATGTAAGGATAGCTCCGGTCGAAATTAAATAAGACGCTTACCGAAGGATGTTTGAACTCAGAACCAAGATCCCAGACATAATGGTTTTGGTAATAGGTCAATTCTTCCGGAAAATTCACATGATCAGTCCCCTGCACTTTAAGTTCCCGGAGATTGATGCGGATCAATTCCAGTAAGGTACTGCGGACCGTATTAGGGTCCCACTTCTTTTTTGCACAGCTCAATTCCATTCCGGCTACCGGAACATCAGGATGCTCCAAGGCAATCAGATCTTGGGTGATGTCTTCCAGCTTCAAAGTGTCCAGTTCTTTCTCTACGATGGATCGGGAAACTTCATATACCTCTTTCAGACGCACTGGAGATTCAGCGATGTGGTTGATTAATTCCGTAATGATCTCTCCGTTTTTACTGCGTATTTCCATTTCCCAGCGCAGGTTGAATATGACTTTTCCTTCTACTATTTCAGTATTGGAGATCAAATCGCTCTTTTCAATCAAATCATAAGCTTCCTGAAAAGCTTCCTGTGAAAATAAGCACGCGCGCATATTTTTTTCGATATAATTGTCCATTTGTTCCTTTATTTCCGGAAGAGAAGGTATGCGTACATTCTGACCGTAAGCCCAGTAAGGAACCATGTGCGCAGGAGAAACCTGTAAACGGGCGTTGTAATCATTGACAACATCAGAAGGGATGGTGATATAACCGCCCTGCACTCCCACCAGCTGCAATGCTTCCCCGCCGACTTTTTCCAGACAGCTGGTGAGGAAATTTTCCACTTTTCCTTTTTCCGTCGGGATTATTTCTCCCGGTTTAAAGGTTATAAGTTCTTTACGCAGAAAAACCACTAAAGTTAAAGACAGAAGCAATAGAATCCCTAAAATAATAAAAACAGTCACTTGTCCTTTTTTAGAAGCCGGATAAGGGAGATTAAGGCTACTGCTATCTATCGTGTACCTCTTTTTTCGCATTGGCTTAAAGATAGTCTTGTGATTTATAAAGATTATGCTAGGGTGGCGTCGGAAAAGAGAGAGCATAAAGCGTGCTAATTTCGATTTGAATTAGGGTTATAAAGATTAATACAGAAAATACATGCCACAGATTGCATTTAACTAGCTTGGACAGTTAAACTTTAAGATATATTTTAGGTTACAGCAAAGATTATAATTAAGTTCCAAGCAAAAAAAAGTATGACTTCCTGGCACGGCCTTATCTTTAGAGAAAGCAGCTTGTTTTGGAAAAATTTACGTACTTTTGCGTTCAATAATAAAACCATATTTGAAGCGTTCTTCATCGCACTTTACTCCGCAGAACAATTCCTGCTGATGATGTTTAGTTATAAAGCTGAAAATGTCCAGGAATTAGGAGCGATCATCTCTGTTTTCGCTATTATCGTCCTGACTACTTTTTCCTTCCATAAACTTTTGATGGAATCAAGGATAAAATTCTTAGAGAACCAAGTCGCAGAAGTAAATGGTGATAAGAAGACGTTAGAGGAAGAAAACAAAACACTGAAGATGGCTCATAACGACCTGCTTCACGGCATGGAAATTTTTTCGAAAGATTTAAATCCAAAAAGCATTTATATTAAAAACGAAAAGAGGCGCGGAAGATGAAAGTGAATAAAAAAGAACTGGAAGAGTTGCGAAGATTCTTAAAGGAAAATAAGGAGCAGGCCGATGAGGCCGCGAGAAGGTTTGACGAAGCCAGCAAAAGATTTGATGAGAAGATGAAACGAATATTCGCCTTGTTTTGATATTTGCCACTCGTTTTAAGAAAAAATAGCAACATTTATATATCTAAAAAAAATCTTAAGTTGCATGGAAAAAAAGGGTCAACTGGGGATTATTGAATTCAAATATTTTATAATGGGTATGTTTATCGGCCTATTGTTGGGGTTGCTGCTGGTATTTTTAGGTACGGTTGCAGTTTTGCCGTTCAAGATTCCCTTGGTATGCGGATAAAACTAAAGCAAGATATTGTTTTCAGGATAGAAAACGTTATTAAATGGTGCTCTTTACTTCTGTAAAAATTCACATTAAAAAGAGGGAAACAACATGGATGTAGAAAGGATACAGAAAATCAACAAGCTTGCTCTTGATTTGATGAAACAAGGATTAGCTTCGGATCGCGATGATGCGGTAGTACAAGCAGAAAAAATATTTAAATCCAACGATGGGGACAACCAGTCCATCCGCGAACGGATGCATCAAGGCATGGAGCCGCGGGTGCCGGCAGCGGCAGCCAATTCTGTCCATGTCCAGCCTGACGACCTCCATCCAGATAAAGTAAAAGACATTCTCCAGCAGAATTCCCAGTTTTTAGTCAAGAAGATTACCGAATTTCAGGAACAGATGACTGCCATGCGCAAGGAAGTGGAAGAAGTCAAGAGAAGATTCAGCCAGACTCCCGCCATGTCCGGAGCTGCTCCTAAATTGGGAGAGATATTTACGCCTGCCCAGGAAAAGCCCAAAGAGCAGCCGCAGCAGAATACTTCTTCACATCCCCGTTCCGGGAATTACAAGACGGAAGAGGTCTCCATCGAGAAGTTCTTCTACATGGGGAATAAGAAGTAGATTATTTTTGTAAGTTTTTTCATAAACCCATTAACTCCATTGACTGAATTATGTTGAATTTCAAATGAAAAGATCAAAATACTAATTCTGGACTATCCACAAATATCATAAAAAATAGAGAAATCTCAGCCAAGATTAATGTTTAGCTAACTCTTCAAACAGGACTTTATCTTCTCTTAATACGATTTCTTTAGCTACTTTGACTAACTCAAGCAGTCTTTTATCATTCTTAGTTATTTTATGTTCATCCGCCATATTATTCCTCGCCTAACATTAAATTTAATGCCGTTTTATTTAAATAGTTTTCTACATCTTTTACATCGATAGAGGTGCAATTGTCACTAAGCCATTTCCTTGCGCGTGGCAACGGTTTCACGGTTCACAATTTAATTAAATCAAGCATCTTCAAGAGATCACATGAACGCACTGATCCTCGCCGCCGGTTTCGGAACCAGATTAGAAAGCACCCTTAACCGTTATCAAGGCTCCCACAGAGAACAGCTGATCAAATGGATAAAAGACAAGCCCAAAGGATTGGTTCCTATCGAGGGAAAGCCGATAGTGACGCATCAATTAGAACAGCTGCGTAAAGCTGGAGTGCAATTGAATAATATATACGTCCAAACTAACCAAAAATATTACCAGCAGTATGTAGGGTGGGCTGCCCAACAAGGTATCCCTTGTGAAAATATCTTCAATAACGGCGTGACCAAGAACGAAGACCGGAAAGAACAGGTGCTAGATATTCTTTTGGGAATTTCCCAGATCGGCCCCGGCCAGCCGTTGTTTCTCTTCGCTTCTGATACTCTAGTGTATGAAACTGGCGGCCTTCTGGATCTTTCTCCGATGATAGAGACCTACCGGAAAGAAGGGCTCTCTTCCGTAATTGTGTATTATAAGGAAAAAAATGCCTCCAGCCATGGAGTTATAACTATAGATAAACACTATCGGCTCACCAGTTTCAGGGAAAAACCGCAGGATGCGGTATCAGGATTGGTAAATGCATCCGTATATCTATTTAGTCCGGAAAAGCTGCGGCAGATGCAGAATCTTTCATCAGAACTGCTGAAATGTAAAAATCCTCTGGAATTAGTAAACGATAGATTCAAAGTTATCCAAGCATCAAACAGATTAGACCTCGGCACGATAGATGACGTTTTGAAAGCGAATGGGAACTTAGATTAATAACCGAAAAATAAAATTATTTCCTTTATTTTGTCACGAAACAAAGACGCCATTAGCAATGTAATGTATGTCTTATAGTTTAACAAACTTTTTAAAGCGGTCGCTTCGCAAACGAATAAAACTATTTAGGGGAGGGTTTTTTAAAAATGAAAAATAATCAAAATAATCATTTTGTGAATAAAATCATGTTAATATTATCTATTTTTATAATTGCGATGAGTTCTGTTAGTGCCGTTGTGGATGAGACCACCACCACTTTGGTTTTAGAAAACAAAGATGCCGATTGGAATGTAATTGGAGATGGTGTCCAAGCGGTAGTTGTCTTTAATAACGGCGGCCCAACCTTTGATTATTCATTAAATGCTCAAGGACTTCAACCAGAAACAGAATATTCTTTGATCTATTATGCTGATTATGCAGACAGACTTAATGAATGGGGCGGAGATAACCCTGGAGCTTTAATCGGAACTGGATCCAGCGATGTGTCCGGTAACTTAAATCTTGAAGAATCAGTAGATCTGGGATTAGATTTACCAAGCGCACCTGATGCAAACATTGATGTACATGATTATTGTGAATCTGATGGTTATACCAATTGCCATGGTGCAAAATTGTGGTTAGTCCCCTCAAGCGATTACGATGCTGAATTGAAAAAAGTTATCAATTGGAATCCTAATAATTTTCTGTTTGAAACTGATATGATTACTTATGATTTTGACGCAGAAGGTCCGGCAATCACTGTGACACATGCGCCAACAGATCCTAATATCTCGGACGAGGTTAATATCTGTGCAGTAGTCACCGATCCATCGGGCGTTGTTAATTACCCACAACTTACGGTTCAGACTGCTAATTATTCAGGCACTTTGGGCATGAATGATCTCTCCCAAGGAGGAGATGCCTATTGTAGAGACATTTCAGCTAATACCATTAATGTAGTAGATGGCATGGTTGTCACTTACGTAGTAACTGCTGTTGATGAATTTGGAAATACTGCCGTGGTAGGTCCTAGCTCCTACACCTACGATGGTGCTGACCCAGTAGCTGACTTTGAATGCACTCCTGCTGCAGGAGAAGAAAATTTAGAAGTTACCTGTACTAGTACTTCTACAGATACTGTAGATCAAGAATTAGATCTTCAGTGGACTTTTGAAGGTGCTGACCTTGAAAGCTCAACCAGCCCAGTTGTAAACCTTTTGTATGAAAATGACGGGCTGTTCACAGTTACTTTAACCGTAACTGATAATGCAGGTCATAGCGATACAGAAACTAAAACTGGTTACATTGAAGTGCTTGACGTAGCGCCAGTAGCTTCATTTGAAGAAAGCGCCCATGAATTTGGTGAAAGCATGTCAGTTGATTTTACTGACACCTCTGAATCCCACGACGTCTTAGTAAGTTGGTCATGGAATTTCGGCGATGAAGAAACTTCAACCGAACAAAACCCTACACATACTTACGCAGATGAAGGAGAATATCTTGTTACTTTAACCGTATGCGATGCAGAAAGTTGTGATGATGCTACGGCTACAAAATACGTGTCCAACGAAGCGCCTTTAGTTGAAGCAGGAGAATATACCTGTAACGAAGGAGAAACAATACTTCTTACCGCAACAGCTCTTGATGTTCCCGCAGACTATCCATTGACCTACAACTGGAGGAATTTGGAGGGTGGCGAAGAATTTGAAGCTGAAGGGGAATCCGTTAATTACACCTGCGGTAACGGCGATGCTGAAGTTAGCGTCGGGGCACAGGTTACTGATAACGACGGAGATTCAGGATACGATTCTGCATTGATTGTTGTTAACAACGTCGCTCCTTCCGCAGACGCAAACGGGTCTTACCAATCGGTTGTAAATAAAGAAGTCTGTTTCGAGGGAACCGCAACAGATGTTGTCGATACCGAATTCCGTTACCTCTGGGATTTGGACTACGATGGAGAATTCAGCGGTACTGATGAAGGCCAGTCCGTATGTACTCAGTACTCTGAACTTGGAGATCATACCGTAGCTTTAGTAGTAAACGACGGAGATGATGACAGCGAAGTTGCAACCGCCACCGTAACCGTATACGAATACGGAATTCAACTAAGTGCAGGCCAAAACTTGATTTCCATCCCGCTTGTTCCGCAAGACACCAGCGTAGAAGCAGTGCTTAATGGAGTTAACCCTGAAGTAGTATGGGCTTACAAGCACAATCCGGAAACTGGAGAAAACCAATGGTATTTCTATTCCGGAGAAGCTGGAGATCTTGATGAAATGATCCCTGGATACGGGTACTATGTCATCATGAGTGAAGAAGATACTCTTTACAACGATGGAGATAAGTACTACCTGTTGGGAAACAACATCCCGCTTCCACCCCAAGTAACTTTAACGACTGGTTGGAACCTTGTTGGCCACTACGGTCTTAACGAAGTACCCAAAGAAGAAGAAACTCAAGACTTAAGTGGCGGTCTGTTAACCGACTTGGCAGAAGTTAATTTGTTAACTGAAGAGGCCATGCCCGTCTCCGATTGGGAAGACTTGATTCCTGGAGAAGGATACTGGGCTTTTGTTACTGGGCAAGACAGCTTACTCTACGCTCCTTCTGGAGCTGACTACGAAGAGCTAAATTAAATTTTTATTTTTTATTTTTTACATAATTTTTTAAAGTAAAGCCGAATTTCCCAGAGGAGTAGATGTGGAGAACGAATATGAAAAAAACAATATTCACGATATTACTGATTTTATCGCTTATCGCATCAGTGTACGCTCTGGTCATTCCACACGCTTTCTACGGAACTGCAAAGTATAGTGATGATTCCCCGGTTCCGGATGGAACGGTCATAACTGCTGAATTAAATGGCAATGCTGTAGATACTTCTACCGTACAAGATGGCAAGTACGGGTATGGAGATGATACTTTGATTGTAACTGATGACCCCGAACAAGGCGGAACGGTTACTTTCCATATCGGCGCTGTGGATGCAGACCAGGAAGTTACCTTCCAAAGTGGAAATGCTACTAATCTTGATCTAACTTTTCCGGGAACCGCACCGGCACCGGAAACCACTCCTCCTGAAGAGAATAATACTGGAAGTAACACAGATACCAATACTGGAGGGGAAACACCAGGAAATAACGGCGGAAGCCCCAGTACTGGAGACAGCCCTAGCAGTGGAGGATCTTCAGGCGGCGGAGGGGGCAGCAGCTCATCTTCAAAGAAAACAAAAATAAAGCCGACAATAGATTTAGCTGATGATGAAGAGTCAGATGAAAATACTGGAGAAGTAAGCGACCTTCAAGAAAAAACGGAATCTGATACTCTGGACGGAATTTCCGGTAAACCGGAAGCTAATGTTCCTAAAAATGTTTTAAGTAATTTTCTTACTGGAGCATTTACGGGAGTTACTTCCAGCACCGCGGGAAAATTAGGAACCATTGCGGGCGTATTCTTATTGGTCATCCTAACCCTTAGCTTATTACATCGGAAAAATCGGAAAAAAAAGTAATTTTTTATTTTATTTTCATACCCAATTTAGTAAAAAATAAGAACACTTTGTTCCAAAAAGCTTAAATACTACCACTCAAAAATAACTAATCGTTGCTATATGAACAGAGCTAAATTTATCACCACTCTTGTAGTATTACTTAGTATGTTATTCTTATCAGCATTTGCTGCTGCCGCACCGGGCATCAGCGAGAATGAAGTGGTCTTAAACGTAGATTACAGCCAATTTGTGGATGAAGATGATGATTTCATCGTGGTGACCACGGAAGCGTTCACCATCACCAATGACGGTCCGGCAACTTCAGTTAAGATAGAGATTACTGGGCTTCCTTCAGGATATGATTGGGAACCTAAAGAGGAAGCTATCCCTGAGAACGGGAAAAGCATGACGCTTTCCATCGAAGTGCCGCATAAAAAAGACCAGGGAACAGAAAAGATCGGGACTATCGTCATCAAGGATCTTAATGACAATCAATTAGACAGCATTGACCTGAACCAAGATACCGCTTCCATGCTGCAATTGAAAGAACTGGAGATAAGATATGTCAATTACCGCGGCGATACGCAAAAAGAAGAGTTCAAGAATCAGGACACGGCCACTTTCAATCTGGGCGATGAAGTGAAGCCTTATACCCCGGTAACCATGACTTTTTACCTGCGGAACTTATTTGACAACGATTTTAAAGCCGATGGTAGTTTAGATGAGATAGAAATATCCCTCGATTCTGATGATGACGACTTGTTTGAAACGCCTCTGGAAGACAAATATCTGCCGGAATCCAGCTTAGAAGCGGGAAAAAACCTGGAATTTACCATCCCTTTCATGATCAGCAAAGATGTTGATGCTGACATCTATACTTTAGAACTGACTATCACTGCAGAAGACGGACAGGGCATCGAATATTCTATCGAAAAAGAATTGGTGCTGGAGATCGAACTTGATGATGACGATGTCCGCATCGTCAAAGCGGAGATCCTGCCGGCAGCAGTGACCATCTGCGACGCCGAATTTAATCTGGACGTTGAACTGCGTAATTTCGGCACCGACCACCAGGAATTTGCCGGATTATCCATAATCAATGCAGAATTGGGGATCAATGAAATTATCCAGAATATTGAACTGAAACCATACGCCAAAGAAAACAATTATTGGAACCAAGAATTCACGCTGGAACTTAAGAACCCGAAAGCCAAAACCTATTACCTTGACCTTAATGTGTACATCAATGACAATCAGCTTTCGCAGTACCAGCGCTTAGAACTTCCGGTCAAGAGCTGCGCTGAACCGCCGGTAGTCGCAGAAGAGGAAGAAGTGGCAGAAGAAGATACTGAAGAGCTGGATAAGCCGGCCGTAGAGGCTGAAAATACTTCCGGCCAGCCTTCTTCCGCAGTCGTCGAAACGGTAGAGAAACTATCCTACGGCGCCAGCGATTACATCATGGCTCTGTTGGTGATTGCCATCGTGGTAGTAGCAGTGATGGTCATACTGATGCTGTTCCTGCTTTTTAGAAGACAATAATACTCGCGAGGTTAAAACAAAAATGGAAACCAAAAAAATAATGTTTACGGCAGCGGTGATATTTGCATTGCTGATAACTATCGGGAGCGCTTTTGCGGTTCTTCCGAATAACTTAGAGATAACCGACATAAAAGTTGGAAAAACCGGTGAAACTTTAGTTTCGTATGATGACGGAAATGAAACTGCTGCTTTCCAGCCGGGAGATGAAATTACGGTTAAGATGAAGGTTAAGAATAATGGCCTTGTAACCATCGAAAATTTAGTGATTACTGCGCTTGTCGACGCTGAATTAACTGATTTCCCCAGCACGCCTGCGCCATCTCACTTACTGCCAAATCAAGAAAAGGAAGTTACCTATACTTACGAAATTCCGGCAGGTTTAGATACTGTTGATGGATTAGAGACTTACTCCGTTGAATTCAATATCGAAGGAGAAGACGAAGCGAATAATCCGTTTGGCGATTCACAAAGCTTCTTATTAAAAGTAGAACAGAAATTAAATAACGTAGTTGTGGATAATCTCAAGCTATATGTTGGAAACGTCGAAAAGATCGGCCAACTAACCTGTCAGGAAAAACAACTGAGCATCCAAGTTAAAGCAAAATTAGTCAATAATGGGCTTGAAGATCCTACCGATGTAATAGTTACTTTAACTAACCAAGCATTAGGGATGGATTTAGAACAAAACACAACCATTGAAACGGAATCAAATAATCCGGCAGACCAAGTTGTAATTTTTACCTTAAGTCCAGCAAATGTTGCGGCGATTACCGGACAACACCAATTAACTCTAAAAGTATACCGTGAGAATCAATTTCCAGACAAAGTATATGACGCTGAAACTCTTACTGTTTCCGGAGAAGATTGCATAGTGAATATCGCTTCTGCATCTCCACAAAGTCCGGTGGTAGTTGACAAGCAGGAAACCCAAGCGTTTAATGTCGAGGTAAACAACCCCCAAGATTTAGATTTAACCTACGAGTGGAGCGTAGATACTGCTGTGCAAAATGAAGCAACCAACACTTTTGTTTTAGATCCTGCCCCGACCGGCCTTAATTTAAGTCTGGGCCAGCACACCGTAAAAGTTTCGATTACTGGACAAGACGTTAACCTTGAAAAGTTATGGAACGTCGAAGTCGCTGACAACCCGGCTGATTTTACTATCTCGGAAATTGTTTTCGCGGATGTGGAATTGGGAGCGGACGATTTGACCAAGCAGGTAACGATCAAAAACATCGGCTCATCTGAACAATTGACAAATGTTCAAGTTGCATTTGTAGATGTTGCCTCCAAGTACGGCGCCGCATTTACTGACGGCTTATCCACTCTGGAACAAACTCTTGATGCTGGTGAACAAGCATCAGTAACTATCCAACTGGATATCCCTGAAGACGAAGATGGCGGAGTCATTGGAAAACTGAAAGTTACCGGCACTGACGCCAACGATACTCCGGTAGTTAAGGAAGCAAACATCGTAGTGCACCCCAAAAACTACCTGAAAGTATCCAGCGTCAAAGTGAACGGCAAAACTAATGGCGGTCTTTCCTTGTCAGAAAGCAACGAGATCAAAGTTGAAGTCAGGAACGATTATACTAAAGATCTGGATGACGTAAGAGTGACCGTTGCCCTTTTAGATGCAGACGGCGATGACCTTGAAAGCGTCGAGAAAGATCTGTTTGAAAATGGAGACAGCCTTGGAAACGGCGACGAAGAGACCGTGACTTTGGATCTGGATCTTCAGAATGAAGACCTTGACGAAAACGAATACACTTTAGAGATCACTGTTGAAGGTTCTGAAGGCAGCAATGATTACACTACGGTTGAAACTTTAACCGTTCAGGTTGACCGCGGGGACGAAGAAGTGGCCATCACTAAAGCGGAATTGAGCAGCAGCAAACTGCAGTGCTCGGCTAAAACCACCCTTTACGTGACCATCAAGAACAACAGCGATAAGGAATTCAACAACCTGAAGCTGAGAGTCCGCAGCAACGACTTGAATCTGGATTTGAGCAAATCCAACATCGATCTGGAAGATTACAGCGGAAATGATAACGAATACGAAACCACATTCGATCTGGAATTGACCTATGCCGATGCCGACATCTACACCTTGACGGTGGAAGTGCTGGATGACAACGATGTCGTCGCTTCCAAAGATGTAGAATTGGAAGTCAAGGAATGCCTCGGTGAATCCACCGCCAGCGGAAATAAAGAATATTACGCTGACGAGAAGCTGAAAAACGAACTGCAGAAAAGCCTTGAGGAATACAGAAGAGCTCAAGCGCAGCCCGTGGTAAAAGCTTCTTTCCGGGAAAGCGGGGAATACACCATGCTTTTAGGAGTGCTGGTAATATTGATGGCAGTAGCTTCAGTATTGTCGATGGTAGTATTGCTGACTAGGAGAAGGTAAAACTTCTTTTTTATTAAATTTATTTTTTTATTATCTTCATTTTATTTTTTAAATATTTAATCTAATTTAAGCATCAATCCCGAATATCTTTTCTGAACTTTTCTAAAGTGCCCCACATCCGGCTTAATTTACTGTTGATCAAATCCCGCAGCCAGCCTAAATCTCCGGAAAACAATGATCTGCCATCCTTATATAATGGCATCTCTACGATTTCGCTGCCCCTTAATTCCACAATTATTTTATTGCTGGCGCTTAGGATGGAACTCTTCTTGTAATATTTCCTCGCTTTATCCAAGAGAACATTGGCCGCTTCCAGGTCCCGACAGGCTACGTGCAGTATCATACCTTCCAGCCGCAGCCACACCATGCTTTTATCCGCCGTCTCAAAAAAATCCACCCCTATCGGGTCATGGCTCACTTTCAGCCATTGCGTTTCTGATTTTTTACCGGAACCTTCCCAAAGATACGCTCTCCCTGAGCAGGAAGAAGTGGTGTAATAATCTTTTTTCTCATTGATGGTTTTCAGCAGGGGGATGATCTTTGCATCGATGCTCCCCTTCTTGCTTTTATCGGTCTTGGAGAGGAAAGTTTTCTTTTCGTTGTCGAAGGCCATGTATATGGACTATCAGTGGTATATTTATAAATTTTGACCGGACAGATATGATCTATGCTCATCTCGCCATTAAAACAATTTAACCGCCATTCGATAGAAGAGCTGATTGCAGAAGGGACGGAGATGCGTTATGACCGCAACCATTCGATCACTGAACATAGGAATATTTGGGGGGAATGGAATCCCATCAAAAATATAATCTACATAAATCCGGCGGTCAAATATCGATATGGAAAAGCCGCCGAGGACCATACCATAGTCCACGAATGGCTTCACGTCTACGAAGACTTGTGGTTAGACCCGCCGCGAAGTTTCAGAGACACCCAGATTGATTGGTGGGCGTACTATCATCTGCGCCAAGACGCTTTGATCGCAGGATATATCAGAGATTTCTTTAAACAACGCGGATTTTAGGTAAATTTTTAAATAAAAAGGCATCTAAAATATAGATGGCCAGTAAAAGCGATCCGAAAATCCTGATTGAACCATCGACCGGCAAGAAATTCCTGATAAAAAATTCTGATGAAGACTTCTATACTTCTTCAGGCACCATCAAGAGCAAGGATTTAAAGGGCCCAAAAAGCCTGATAAAATCAAGCACAGGTAAAACATTCCATCTTATGGATGCATCCTTTGTCGATCTATGGGAAAATTTCCAGCGCGGGCCGCAGATCATCCTGCAGAAAGACGCCGGATTGATCATGGCCAAGACCGGGATGGCTAAAGAATGGGAAGTAGTTGATGCTGGAGGCGGTTCCGGCTCGTTATGCCTGGCTTTGGCGAATATCTGCAAGAAAGTGACCGTTTACGAAATAAACCCGGAACACCACAAGATAGTCTATCGGAATATCGCTCTTTCGGGGGTGCAGAATGTGGTCCTTAAGCAGGACGACATCTACAAAGGCATCAGGGAGAAAAATCTGGACCTTATCACTTTAGACCTGCCGGAACCTTGGCGGGCGGTCGGCCATGCGGAAAAAGCGCTGAAGAACGGAAGATATTTAGTCAGTTACCTCCCGAACTTGACCCAAGTAAAAAGATTCCTCGATTCGCTTAAAGGGACTTCGTTCAAAGTTTTGGAAACCGTTGAATTGCTGGAACGCAAATGGGCCATCAACGACCAGATCATGCGCCCGGAATTCCAGATGCTGGGACATACCGGGTTCATAACTTTTTGCCGGAAGATGGAATAACCTTAAGTTTATCTCGCATAGGATACAAAAAGTGTCGCCATGAAAATCCGCATCAAACGTCTTGACAGAACTCTGCCCTTACCCCAGTACAAAACTAAAAGCGCTGCCGGGTTCGATGTCTATGCCAGAACGACCGTCGCCATAAAACCAAAAGAAATTACTTACATCCCGCTGAACGTGGTTTTAGAGATCCCTCCGGGAACCTGGGTGATGCTGGCGCCCAGAAGCTCTACTCATAAATTAGGCATCACTGCGGCTAACAGTATCGGAGTAGGCGACGCGGATTTCTGCGGTGATGACGATGAATATCATTTTGCGGCATTTAATTTTACCGATAAAGAGGTCATCATTGAACGCGGAACGCGCATCGCCCAGATGATCTTGGTGAATTACGATCAGGTGCAGTTTGAAGAAGTAGATTCATTTAACCGGGAAAATCGGGGCGGATTCGGCAGCACCGGACTGAAGTGAAGAATAAACTTTCTACCACCACTTTAAGTAATTGGTCATATCACATATTACCACGCTCTCTAAATCTTCCTGAGAACCCCATCGATAATCTGGATATACAAAACGCGCTACTTCTGCTGCTTGGGCACGTAGGTTATGATATTCCCTTATTAGTTCTTTGTCTCTTTCAGTAGGATCAAACCTATGCTCAACCTTAGCATTATATCTATATTTGGCCTCCCTAGCCTGGTTGATTAAATTCCCGTATTCTTTTATAGCTGCTTTCCGATCCATTTTTCTTACCCCCATCACTTAAGTAGATTAGTTGACTAAATATTCCATTTTTATTTAAATGCATCATTTAAACTATTTAAACTTGTGTCGGAAAACCGGCGGCCGGCGAAAAAAGCAGATAGAACTTCCTTAATTGTTGATGAGTATACCCCCACTGCTTGCAGTGGGGATACGAAAGCAACACAAGAAGGACAAAGTCCTTCTGTGCAAAAGGGAAATCTATCCCTTTTTGCACCAAAATACCCACGCTAAATAGCAAAGCTGTAGTTACATCTCATACCCCACAGCTTGCAAGAAATGAGAAAAATATCTCATTTCTGCACAGAAATACAACCAATATTGTATTTCTTGTGCTGTGGGGATTTTGATTCATCTCATGCCCAGTTTTTTCTTGATGGAGATGATGTCTTTATGCATATTTAATAACAGGACGTGAGAACTCCTATCGATATGCAAGTCTCGCAAGTCTTTCTCTAAATCGATTTCCAGTCTGGCCTGATCCCTCCTTGCAGACCGATTGGTGCTCATGAGTATTACCGGCGCCTGGATGGAAGCCAGCATAGACATAAACAGGTTCAAAAGAATGAACGGATAAGGATCTATGGGGCGTTCCATCAGGAAGATGGTATTGATAATTATCCAGATGGCCAGGAAAATAAAGAATCCGAAAATGAATCCCCAGCTGCCGCCGATTTCAGCAATTTTATCGGAAAGCCGGTCCAGCTTTCGCATATCCTTTTTATAAAATTCTTCTACTTTACGAAGCGTTTCTTCGACGGCATCGATTTCATTTTTCAAAACGTCCAATACATCGACTTGATCGTATCTTGACGATTTTTTTTTCATTATTTCACCGCATAACCATTATTGGAAGCTGCAAACTCCTTCGCCCGATCCAATTTGAACTGGCTTTCTGCATAGATGGTGTACAACAACTGCCCCTTCTGCACGTGAACATTAATTTTCTTTGACAGGTACAGCCCTGCTCCTTTATCATCTGGAGCCCCAGCTATCCTAGCTATTTTAGCGATAATTTCATTATCTATTTCAGTTATTTTACCAGATTTGCTGCTTTTAACCGCGAAACGGTATTTTCCCAATGCCGGCATTTTCTGCTTCCCTTGCGCCAGAATAATATTGTCCATTTTCTTTAATGCTTTCCCGCTTTCCAACATCTCCTGAGCAAGCTTTCTTCCTTCGCCGACCGTGCAGCACTGGGCCATCTCCAGCAGAATTCCGGCCATCATCAATGATTTCTCTTTCAGATCTGACGGCGCTAAAGGATCATTGCGTAATACCGCCATGACATCCTCAGCTTCTAACAACGGCCCTATTCCATTCCCTATTGGATGCGAGCCGTCCGTGATTATCACCCGGACATTTATGCCTAACTTCCTTCCGATAAGCTCAAACATCTTCTTTAGATGCTTTGCTTCGCTCCTAGTTCTCGCTTTAGTGCTTCTGCCCATGGGAATATCGATCAGCACATGATTGGCGCCGACCGAATGTTTTTTGGCCATGACTGAAGCCAGCAACTGCCCTTCGGCATCGATTGAGAGAGGATGTTCAACATCGATTATTTTGTCGTCGGCAGGAGCTAAATTCATCGAGCCGCCGTGTACTATGCAGGCTCCCGTTTTCCGCACTATCTGCCTTATTTTGGATTCAGATAATTCTACTTTTGCTAAACATTCCATGGTGTCAGCTGTCCCGGCCGGGGAAGTGATGGCACGTGAACTTGTTTTGGGAATGGTATAGCCGGCAGCAGCTACTATAGGAATTACCACCATGGTAGTTCTATTGCCGGGCACTCCGCCGATACTGTGCTTGTCTAAAGTTACTCCCTTAAACTTTAATTGCCGCCCGGTCAACACCATCGCTTTGGTCAGCCATACTATTTCACGCACACTTAATTTATGGATGAATGATGCAGCCACGAAGTAAGTTTTTTCGATGTCGGTCAACCGATCGTGAGTGATGTCATCAGTGATGTGATACAATTCCGTGTAATTAAGTTCCTTGCCGAACAATTTATCGCGGATATGTTTTACTGATTCCGGCTTTTCAGTGAGTTTTACTTCAACTGCTGCGCCTTGCTTGATATGAAGTTTGGTTAAAACTTCTTCAAATAAGCCCACTTTTCCTTCAGGAACCGCTTTATTGCTTTGAGAAATGTCTAAAATGCAAGTGATGGATTTGCTGTTGTGTTTGACTAAGATACGATCGCCGGAATGCAGGTCCAGCTTGTGCGCATCTTTCTGATTGAGGATAGCTACAAAGATTCCTCCTGTAGCTATATCCATATCCTTTACTTTAAACTTGACCATAATGCCTCTTTTGCTCAAACAAAGAAGTTTGATTTTATATAGTTTTAGGTCGGTTTCTCAGAAAATTAGAGTTGCTGTAATGATTGTTCCTCCAGGATTTAATTCTTTTTGGATAGTGATGCTTTTATCATCTTTGTATTCTTCTAAGAGATTTAAAGTAGCACTGACATTTTCCCTTCCTAAGCCGTGGAGTAATAATCTGCCGGCCCCATATTTATTTAATTTTTCAAGTTTAAATCTCACTTCACCACTTAGATCATCATAAGACCTATATCTCGTTACGAAAACTGTATAAGGAAGAGACTGAACAATTTTTTCTACTTTTCTTTGATAGAGATTAATATCAAAATCTTGATCTTCGATCATGCTATCGTATAAATCTTTAAAGTGAGTATGAAAATATTCCCTAGTCACTAAATTGCAAATATTTTTACCAAAAGTAGGGTAAAGTTTAGATATATCTTTTTTAAGATCAGTTATTTCCTCACCTTTTTTAAAAGCATTTCGTACGACAAGAGAAGCTTCCAATGCTTTATACATTTCAAGTTTAAGTTTATCTTTATAGAATTTTAATAGCTCCTCATCTTCTCCGGTAGGAAGATTTGACTTAATTTTTTTAGTCTTTTGGAAGGAATCAGCAGACAGAAATGCCCCATTTTCGCTTTGAACCATTAAATCTATAATTCTTTCTTTTACTAATTTTTTTTCTTCTGCATTGGCTTTACCTAAATCAATATCAAGTTTCTGGCCATCTTTAATTTCAAGTATATTCGTTGTATTTTTAGAAAAATCGAAAATCTTGATGTTATTATTTGATAAAATATCATCAAACTTACCGTGAAATATTGTTTTCAACTTATCAAGAATAAGATTCATTCTAATTTTTTTGCAAGTTCAATTAAAGAAAGAGCGTCATTCTTAACAAAAGCTTCAGAACCTTTAACTACGCCGGCCCATTCATCGATATGGATTTCTTCACCTTTTGGAGTAAGAACCCGCTGAGAAGTATCGTCTTTTTCTACAATAAATCCTTCTTCGTCTAAACTTTTACCAAATAGCTCTAATATGTCTTCTCGAACGTTCTTACTGAAGGTTATATTACCCAATTTCAAATCTTGCACCCCCAGATAGGGCAGAAAGAGAGGATTTTATTAAGATTTCTATTGTTTAACACTATAATCAACACCATTAACACCTCTTTTTACTACAGAAAAGACTATTTTGCTTATAAAGATATCTTTTACCTTATAACTTCTTCAAAAACGCTTCCACTTTAGGCACGTCTTCTTTCGTTCCCAGATCCAGCCAGTAATCCTGCAGCATCATCACTTTCACTTTCCGGCTTTCCGCCAGCAGGGAAATCGCATCAGTCAGTTCCAGCTCTCCGCGCTCTGAAAGCCCGATCTTTCCTAACGCTTCAAATATGTCCGGCGTGAATTTATACAGCCCGGCATTGATCAGGTCGCCGACAAAAGTTTTGGGCTTTTCAATGATCTTCAAAAGGACATTTCCCGTGCAGACCATGACCCCGTACTTTTCCGGGTTGGCCGTTTTCCATCCGCCCACATAACAATATTCATCATCTTTCTGTATCGCCTGCAGGTCTGCCGGAGAGAAAAGATTATCGCCGCCCAGCATTATGAAATCCTCTCCGTCGACAAATTCCTTTGCTTTCATCACCGCATCTCCCGTGCCTCGCAGCTGCTGCTGTTCGATGAGAGTGATAGCCGCATCATGTTTTTTAGCAAACTCGGCAATTTTTTCTATTTTATATCCTGCCACGATAGCCGTCTCGGTGATCCCGGCCTTCTGCAAATGCTCTAATAGGTAAGACAAAAAAGGTTTCCCATTTATTTCTATCAACGTTTTCGGCTTATCCCTGGTCAAGGGAAGCATCCGCAATCCTTTTCCCGCCGCCAGAATGACTGCTTTCATTTTAAAACGCTCCTTAATTGAGAAAAATCAGTTATAGTATGGTTTGCTTTTTGTGATTCATGCTGCGGCATCATATCTTTATATTTTCCGCAGCTCAACCGCACGGTCTTCAGACCAAGCTCATTCCCGTATTGGATTTCCGCGTCGATCCGGTCGCCGACCACGCAGATCTCTTCATCAGAATATTTGCGTTTGAGATTTCCCAAGCACTGTTTCTTTTCTTCATTAGAATGACATATCAAGATTTCATCAAAAAAAGAACGGATTCCCAGATGATTTATTTTCATATCCTGAAGGCCGTCATCAGTTTCAAAAGTAAGCAGTATCTTTTTTGCCGGAAAGGAACTGAGAAAATCATGCACGCCGGAAAAAGGAGTGATGCTTTTCACATCCTGCCATCTGGTCTCATACCTCATCTGTCCGCCGGTATGGAACAAAGTATCATCAAGGTCAAAAACTATCAACAATTTTCATCAACTCCTCAGCTAATTTGCGGGAATCGTGGCGGATCAGGCTCCGTTTCAGGGTGTCAGTTTTCTGCAACGGGACTGTTTCGTTGCTTAAAACATCCGCTGCAATAACCCGCGGATCAGGGATTAAATCATTTTCCACCGGATCTCCTTCCGTCTCGTATAGCTGGATTAATTCTTCCGGCAGTTTGCTGTTATTGACGATGATGTAATCAAAAACGTCCTTCCCCACAAAACGTTTGATCTCGCGCAGGTAATCTCCGGCTTTGAAATTAGTGGTATGCCCGTGCTTGTTCATCAGATTGACCACCAATGCTTTCTTCGCGCCAGTCTCGCGCAAGGCCTTGCTTACACCGTCGACCAGCAGATTCGGGATTAACGACGTATAAAGATCTCCCGGACTTAACACCACCAGGTCAGCAGTCATTATTTGGTCTATGGCCCTGGTGTTCGCCTGCGGAAACGGCTCCAGATAAATGCTCTGGAAACCACGGTCGATCTCCGACGACACATCTATCTCATGCTCTCCTTCCAGCATCTTATTGCTGCGGAGGATCATTTTCAGATGGACTTTGTTAGTCGTCACCGGAATCACTTTTCCCTTGATGACCATGATGCGGCCCATCTCTTCCACCGCCCGGTCAAAGCTGCCGGTGACTTTCTCTAACGCTGACAGGAGCAGATTGCCGAAGCTGTGCCCCTGCAAGCTTCCATTCTCAAACCGATAATTCATCAGGCTTCTCATCAATCTGCTGGAATCTGATAATGCCACGAGACACTGCCGCACATCGCCGGGAGGTAAAACGCCTAATTCGTCGCGAAGGATTCCGGTGCTTCCTCCGTCATCCGCCATGGACACTACCGCGCTCAGGTCGATGTTATATTTCTTAAGCCCGCTGAGAACGGTGAAATTTCCGGTCCCTCCGCCGATGACCACTATTTTCTTCATGTATTAAAACAGAAGGAAAAACGTTTTTAAAAGTTATGCAACGAAAATGTTAATCCATCAAGACGGGATATTCTTGTTCCATGAAGGGGAAACATTGCTGGCCCCTTATTATTTTCTGAAAAGCTTGGTAACTGGATTTATCATAAACCTGCGCTTCCAAACCGAAAGAAAGAACCGCATGCCGTAATAATTCCGGATCAGCTCTCGCTTTTCTTCCCAGCCATTCTGTAATCGCTTCTCTTGCAGTTTCCTCAGCATAGGAAACAAAACCGTCAAATTCATTACTTCTTCTGCTTAAGTAAATCGGATGATGAAGATGAGCTAATTCATGAAAAAGAGTTACATCACGGTTGTAGGAATCAAGTCCTGCTTTTAACAAGATGACCATCTTTTTTGTTTCCTCTTCAATAACGATTCCGCCGGTAAAAACGGTAATGGTAGAATCTTCTATCAAGTTCAGGCCATCACTGATCAAATGATCTATTGAAGAAACAGTTATCGGTTTCCGCTCAATATCTTTCCAGATCTGCAAATTCGGAAAGACCTGGATTAACTTACTAACATATCCATCCAGTTCTTTCCAAGAAGAACTTGCGGTAGCTGCCATAATAATTAAAAAAATAAATTAAAAAATCTATTCCTCGATGAAATCTTCCATCTTGACCGGCATTTCTTCATCGCCGCGCAGCAATCCTTTCTTGCGCATGAATTCACGGGCGATGACATAAAATACCAATCCGACTGATTTTTTCCCTTTATTGTTGCAGGGAACTACCAGATCGACATCATTAGCCTGATTGTTGGTGTCGCAGAGAGCGATGACCGGAATTCCGATCTTAGCCGCATCCTGCACCGCATTCTTGTCCGTCCACGGATCGCAGACAAAGATTATTTTTGGCTCCCAGAAAGTGGCTAGGTTAGTATTGGTCAATATTCCTGGCGGATATCTGCCGACGATGATCCTTATTCCGGTAAGCTCCTGCAGCTTCTTCAGGCCTTTCCATCCGTTTTCCCTTCTGCTGACGACCAAGATATCCTGCGGCTCATATTTAGCCAGCAGGTTTGCTGCCAAGCCCAGCCTCTTGTCAATCTCTTTCAGGTTCAAGACGCTTAATCCGTCCGGCCTGGTCTTATAGATGAAATTGGCCATGTATTTGTTCTTGAATTTGGTTCCTATATGGATGCCAGATTTCAGATACTCGTTAGAATCGAGCAATAATTCTTCTTGTTGTTCAGTCATTTTGTTTGCCTCGCTCAATTATACAAACAAGAATAAGTCTTCTTGTCTGTGTTTTTCTTTTGCCTCAACACAGCTGTATCTTCCCAACTCTCAGGAAAGATGTCGGCTTTATACTCCTGATTTCAACGGCACTTTATAAAGATTTTGCGAATAATTCAGTCAAACCTCGCTACCACACCGAAAGGGCAAACTTCTCTAATTTTCCGAATCCCACTTCATCTAATTCCGGACGGATATAAGTCCAAAAATACTCCCGTGGCACCAAAGGAAAATTCCAACTCAAAGAGCCGTCAGTCCAATACTTCAATACCCCTCTGCGGACCAGCGCCGCCAATGCCTGGTCAAAGGCGTGGGAATCACCGTATAAATCATGCGGCATTATCCTGGCCTGTTGAAGAATCTCATCAGGATATTTTGAAAGCACCCGGCTGGTGAAATCCTGGCGCGAAAAACTATGCTGCGCCGCCGCTTCGTATCTGGGATTCAAAGCGATCATCGATATGATCAGATAATCTGGGTCCATCAGACTTCCTCCATCCCTTTCTGCACAATCCTGAACCTGGCTTCCCGACCTTCCGGCAGTGAACGGTGTTTCCTGAGGATGAGGCCGCGGCAGTTATGGAAAGTTTTAAGCTCGATCAGGCACTTGCTGCCATATCTAAGCAGATCCCCGCCGACCATCTTTACTTCATCACGATGATCAAAATCAGTATATACTTGGTTGGTTATCAAAACCGGTATCTTCTTCTTCCGGGCGATCTCTACCAGATAAGCCATCTGCCTCCCCAACGCGGAATTTACTTCATACACTTCCTCATTTTTCCCTAATTCTAGGCGGTACAGCATGGAGATGGAATCCACCACTATCATCCCTACGCTTTCATTGACCAGCCCGTTCAGCTTTTCAAACGCCTCATTCTGTTCGGCAAAAGTTACCGGATTAAAGAAAAATATCCTCTGCAACACTTTTTCGTGATCAGAGCTGATCTGTTTTATCCTCTCTACTGCGATCCCGCCTTCGGTATCCACAAAGAGCACTTTTTTCCCGGATTCGGCCATCCTTACTGCCGCCAGGATACAGAAATTAGTTTTCCCTGCTCCGGCAGGGCCGAAAATAGTGGTGATGATGTCATTATCATATCCGCCTTCCAGAAGATTATCCAGAAATCCTGCTCCCGTTGGGACTTTATCCATGCTCACTTCACAAAGCAGATCAAATATAAATATTTCTAATATTTTAGGATGAGGTTATGGCTCCCGCCAGAATCCTGCCTTAATCACATAATTTATAAAATAAAAAGTATTCTTATGCTTAAAAAGAGATGGAACGGAACACCAAGATATTGATTGCACTTTTTATCAGTATAGTACTTATACGCCTTTTTCTGGCTTTTTGGATGCCGACATTCACTTACGAATCATACTTCCATCTCCGCCAGACCGACCACATTTTAGACACGGGATTGCCCCAGTACCATGACGGGCTTTCATATGGCGGCAGGGAAATGCGCTTCCTGCCATTTTTCCATTATTTCATGGCCTTCTTCGGATTATTTCTCCCGTTAGAGATCGTCGCTAAAATCCTGCCCAACCTGCTCATAAGCAGCCTGATCATAACTTCATACCTCATCAGCAGAAAGATCTATCATCATGAGACGGGAGCGTTATTGGCCGCTTTCATCGCCGGATTCCTGCCCATATTATTCGCCACCAATTCATTCACGGTCACCACTTTATTTGTCCCGCTTACATTTATAGTCATATATGCCTTCCTAAATCTCCAGGAACCTGCGGGGAAAGATTATCATCCGTCAAAGTATCTATATGTCTACATCGCCTCTTTTCTTTTATTGTCGCTGACCAGCCCCTTGGCAGCGCTGTTGCTGATAGGATTCGGCATCTACGTCCTTCTCTCGCTGCTGGAAGGAAAAAAGATAAACCGGGCAGAGATAGAGATAATGTTTTTCTCGCTGTTCCTTTTCCTGTGGGTGCAGTTCTTGTTTTTCAAAGAATCGCTGTTGGAGGAAGGCTGGTCGTTCCTTTGGCAGAATGTGCCTTCAGGCATCATCGCCCAATACTTCCCGAAATTCTCCTTGGCTGAAGCGTTGGTGCTGGTCAGCATCATACCGTTTCTTGCCGGCGCGGTCGTCGTGTACCGCTCATTGTTCCAGATAAAAAATCAGAAAGCTTTCCTGTTGATCAGCCTGGTCATCGCTGCGACGCTCCTTACCTGGCTCCGGCTGATCCGCTTCCGGCAATCGCTGGCTTTTTTCAGCGTGATATTGGCCATCCTGTTTTCCTCATTTTATTTGGACTTAGAAAAATATTTCCACAAGACTAAGCTGGCGCAGTATCAGAGATACCTGCTCCCTACGATCCTGAGCCTGCTCCTTATCTCGACCGTGCTTCCGGCCATAAATGCCGCTTTGCTGCAGGAACGCCCTTCGGAAGAAGAGATCGGCGCTTTCCGCTGGCTTTGGGAAAATTCTCCCGTAGATACGGTCATAGTCGCCACGCTTGATGAAGGGCATCTGATAACTTACTACGCGCAGCGCAAGAATCTCATCGACGACCGCTTCATGCTGGTGGATGATGCGGAAAAAAGATTCCAAGATCTCACTTCTCTATTCACCACCCACTTCCAGACCCAAGCAGTGGAAATAGCGGAGAAATACCGGTTGGAATATTTTGTCTTGACACCTTCAGCGAAGGAAAAATATAACCTGAAAGAAGAATTGCCGTATGCCACTAAACGCTGTTTTGAGATAGCTTATCAAAATGAAACTATCGTCTACCGCCGCTTATGCCGGCTAGAGGAGACAGAAATAAAATGACCAACCATGATCTGATCGAAGACAACAGCTACTTCAGGCATATTTTAGAACACCAGAAGAAATATCTGCTGTCCCTGCTGTTGGTGATCGCCGCGGCTAAGATCATCTCCAATTACTTCGGTGGAAAACCGTTTCTTATCGGCGGGGAAAGTTATTATTATCTGGCCATTTCACAGCAGGGGCTGGTTTTAAATCCGCTGGCCGCCCTTCTTTCGATAACGCCTTCTTCAGCCCACTTTTTGCTCCCGCCGCTTGCCGCGGCGATGACTTTGCTCTTATTCCTCCATGCAGCAAAAAAATTAGAGATCTCTGAAAAAACAACTTTCTTCGCCGGTTTATTCGCCGTCATGTCGCCGATATTCATACTGTCGCTGGTCTCCTTTTTTGGGCCGTTGTTTTTTTTACTTTTATCGCTGGCAGGATTTTCCCTGCTTCTGCGCCAGGATAGATCGCGGTACTGGTCCCTGCTTCCTTTCATCACCGCAGCATTTTTTGACCTGTTCAGCACCGCAGCGCTGCTGCTGCTGCTTGCTTTGTACTTCTTTATTAATAAGACGATCCGAGAAAAATTCTCCTTGCTGACATTGGCAGCTCTAGCCTCCCTGCTAACATTAAACGGCGTTTATCTCCGCCAGCCGGCCGTCCTGGGACCGTTCCACATCCAGCAGGTGGTTCCGGACCTTATTTCTGACTTAGGCGGTTGGGGCGGGGTAGGATTTTTCACCATGATGCTGGCGATCATCGGCTTATTTTTTTGCTGGAAGAAAAAATGGTTCTTCATCGCTCTCCCCTTGACGGGGCTGTTCGCAGCCAGCTTTATCCTGAACACCCAAAGCATCTTATTCCTGTCCTGCTGCATCATCGGTTTCGCGGCCAAGGGATTGATAGGATTATTTGAACAGCGATGGGTCCTGCCGTTCATGAAAAAAACTTCATTCCTGCTGCTGCTGTTAGGGATATTGTTCTCTGCGGCAGTATATGCCGGCCGGATTTCAGATTATCCGCCTTCCGAAGCAGATATCAATGCGTTAAACTGGATCAAAGACAATACGCTTCCGGACGCCATAGTTCTTTCTGTTCCTGAAAACAGTTACTATATCCAATATTTTGCACTGCGGCAGCCGGTGTTTTCTCTCCATGATAACTACCGCCGGCAGACGGCCCTTTCCGCCACCATATTCTCGTCGACCTATATCGAAGAATTGTTCCCGATATTGGAAGGAAATAATGTTTCCATCATATATGTCGATGAAGAGATGAAAAAAACCCTGCCGCAAGACCAGGGATTCCGGTTCCTATTAAATAACGAAAGATTTAAATTGCTTTACTCTTCCAAAAATCAAGAGGTCTGGAGTTTCAGGTAGGAAAGATGGACATAGCATTCTTGGATATGGTGTTATTAGGAACTTATTTCATCCTCTTATTTTTCTCCATCTTCTGGTTATTAGTGCTGTTTACCCGGGAAAAAGAGGAAGAAAAAGAAATAAAAAAAACAAAGCTGTCTAACCACCCTTTTTTTACGGTCATCGTCCCCGCTTACAACGAAGAAGCTTCTATCTTCCGGACTCTGGAATCGCTGACCGATCTTGATTACCCCATCGAAAAAATAGAGATTATCGTGGTCAATGATGGATCTAAAGACCAGACGCCAAAGATCGTGAGGCAGTTCATCAAAGAACATCCCGCGCATAAGATCATCCTTCTGGACCAGGAGAACCGCGGCAAAGCCAGCGCCATGAATAAAGGCTTAGCGCTGGCTAAAGGAGATTTTTTTGCCTGCCTTGATGCAGATTCTTTTGTTGCTCCCGATGCGCTGCAGGCGATCCTGCCGCTTTTTGAAAATAATCCCAATCTTGCCGCAGTATGTCCGCTGTTGAAAGTCAAGACGCCGCAGAGCATATTGCAGAAAGTGCAGTGGTACGAATATGCTGTCAATATGTTTTACCGGTTCCTCAACGCAAAACTCGATTGCGTGCATGTAACTCCGGGCCCGTTCAGCGTATATAATACCAAGATCATCAAAGACCTCGGCGGTTATGATGAGACTACTATAACTGAAGATCTGGAGATAGCTATCCGGCTGCAAAAAAACAATTATAAGATCGCCCATACTTTCGATACCGTGGTGGAAACCGTCACGCCGGCTTCCTGGAAAAAATTATTCTGGCAGCGCATCCGCTGGTATAAAGGTTCGGTCGACAACAGCATCCGGTACCGGCATCTGATGTTCAACAAGGATTACGGCGATTTCGGCATGATGAGGATGCCGACTATCGCCCTGTCAGGGATACTGGCCATAATCCTCGCCGGAACCCTGCTGCATGCTTTGATGAAGCTGATCTTGGAGAAACTGGCTTTTTACCGCAGCATCCATTTTGATCTGTTCACTTTGATAAAGAATTATCGCTTTGAGTTCGATTTTCTGGTCCTGCCTTTCTCCCGGCTGTTCATCGCCGCGACGCTGATAGGCATCAGTTTCTTCATCATGATCTATTCATATAAACTTATCAAAGAGAAGATCACCAACCACGGGAAAACGTTTGTTTCGCTGCTCACTTACCTGTTTATTTACGGCTTTTTCATAACTGCGGTATGGGTGTATATCGCCTTCATGTTCGTCAGCCGCAAGAAGAATTCTTGGTTCTGATGCTGCGCTGCCTTAGTAGTAAATAAATTCCTAAAAATTGCTATGAACCAATCTGTAATCAACCTGGCTTCAAGACCACCAATATCTATATAAATATCCGCTCTTCCACCCCGTCCATGTCGGTTGAACGTAAAACCAGCGTAAAAAAATATCTTCTGGCTTTCATACTCACTTTGTTGGTCTTTTCCGGCGGCATCATAGTAGGGATCGTATTGGAAAATGCCCGGCTGAGCTCTGCGGAACAGATCACCTTGAAAGAAAAAGTAAGCCTCCGCAGCCTGCAGCTGCAGCACAACTACATCGGCTCGGAAGTGACGGACTGCAAGACGCTCAACACCATCCTGGAAAACAATATCAATGAATTGGGGAAAAAAGTAGGCACCATCATCGAATACGAAAAGAAATCCTTGTTTAACGAAGAAGAATTCGACCTCCAGCTGCAGGATTATTTCCTGACCGAGATCCAGTTTTATTTCTTGGCGCAGGAGATCAACAAAAAATGCCCCCAAGACCAAGTAAAGATATTATACTTCTATGATGAGAATAAAGGGGACACACAGGGGGATATTTTAGCTTATCTTAAGAAACGTTTCGGCAGCAAACTGCTGGTATTTTCGCTGAATTCGCAGTTCACCCAGGAGCCGATGATCACTACCCTGCTCACATACTACAATGCCACAGAATTTCCCGCCGTGGTGATCGAGGAAAAAGTTTATCAGGGGCATCAGGACACCGACAAGCTGTTAGGCTATATCTGCAAGGAATTTTTTAATATCGGAAAAGAGATGCCGAAAGAATGCGCGGATTTCTACCTGACTACTGCCACCGCCCAGAAAACTAACTGATGACCGTGAATCCCTTCGCTTCCAAGATTCTTTTCACGGAAGCATCGATCTGCGTTTCCGGAATCTCTCCTCTTTCCACGGCTGCTTTCACCACTTGGATCATGCGGTATATCTCATTCGGATTGTTGTCAAAATTAAGGACTATATCATTCCCGGCCTTGAACACGCCCACATACATCTCATCGACAGTGAGGTAAAATCTTTTTAAGCCCAGCATGTGGATCTCGTCAGTGATGATCAGCCCGTCAAAATCTTTCCGCAGGTCATCGACCACTTTTTTGGATGCTACTGAAGGCACCCCTTCGGAGACGATCTCTCCAGAAGTGATGATGTGGCTCACCATTATCGCCTTGACTTCTCCCTGATCCAGCAGATATTCATAAGGATAGACATCATTTTTCCCGATCTCTGCCTGCACGACAAATTTATGCGGATCTTTCACCACCAGAGTCTTTCCGGGATAATGCTTGGCTGTACCGATCACCCCTTCAGCCTGCAATCCGACTATATATGCTTCCGCCAGCTCTGCGATCCGGTGCTCATCGCCGGGAAAAGTCCGGCATTTCCAGATATCATCATCCAGATCGACTACCGGAGCAAAATTGAGATTAAAACCAAGCTTCTGTAAAAATTTCCCCTCATCGATGCCTTTCTCAAAAGCCTGTTCGGTAGTGTTCACTTCTGAAGCTGCAGTAAATTCGCGGATGAACCCGAAGGGGCTTACACAGCCTTCCAGGTCGGCAGTCACAAAAAACGGGATGGGCATCTCATTCTGGAAATCAATTATGGTATTGTTGAAGATGTGTTCGTTCTGCCGGGCGAATAGATGGATCCCGCCCAGCTGCATGTTTTTCCACGGCCAATAATTTTCTTTCGCGCCGGCCACGATTACCATCTGGGCGATCTTCTGCTCTAAAGTAAGGCTGTCCAGATCGATCACCTTAGCGGTAAAGTACACTAACGGCTGTTCGGGGATGAACAAACCTCTGGCCTTCAGGATATTCAATGCACCTAATAAGATCACTAAGATCAGGAGCAGGTAAAAAACCTTTTTCTGCACATTCATCCTCTTTTTTTTCTTCATGTTATTCCCGCGTCCTACCAATAAGGCTGCTGCCGGCAGTAATTATAGGCCTTGCTGTTAAGCCAGTATTTCATGCCCGCGCCGGTGCTGCAGGCCCAATCGAAATCTCCCTGCTGTTCTCTGCGGCATTCCAACTGCTTTCTCGCTTCCAGACAGCAGCGGTCCAGATCATCCCACACCGTAAATTCCTCTTTCCAGCTGACCGCGCATAAAGGCTCTTCTTTGTCCAATAGATATTGCGCCTGCCCTAAAGTTGGCAATTTTACCTCAAAAAATGTCAGCAATAACAATGTTAAAAGCAGACCTAAAGAAATGTTTACAATAAATAAGGTCCTCTTTGAAACCATCATCAGGCTTAAAGAAAAAAGATATATAAATATATCTGCCTTTGGAGCTAAAATATCCCTGCCGTCAAAAAGGCATCTGTGAAATACCATGGACCAAAAATTTTTACAAAAACAATTGCTGGATCTTTTCCGAGACCTGACTTCTCTGGGCGGCATGACCGCATACGCCCTGATAACCCTGTTTTCTGCTTCCTCATCTCTCTTGACGGATCTGCTTTTCGGGTTCTTTTTTACTGCGGCCGCGGTGATAGCGATAAGAGGGTTTTATTTTAAGAATCGTCCGAAAAAAGAAGAGTACGCCGGGTTTATAGAGAGGATCGCCGCTTCCGCATTTCCCAGCCTGCATGCTGCACGGACAGTATTTTTAGCTATGCTTTTCAGCGCCCATTACAACAGCAATTATTTAACTGGCGCATTCACAGTTACTGCAATAGCAGCTTCATATTCCCGGATTTACCTTAAGAAACATGATTATGCTGATGTGTTTGGCGGAATGATCTTGGGAGGGATTGCTTTTGTTATTGTTTCTTATTTACTTTGAACATGAAAAAAGACTTTCTTATTAAAGATACTGCAGGGTGCGGTAAAGGGGTTTTTAGCAGAAAACCGTTTAAGAAAGATCAGATCATGTTCGTATTCGGAAGAAAAATAGTTCCTTGGACCAAAGCTAATCACCGCAGCATCCAGCTGGCAAAGAACAGATGGCTTAATCCTACAGAAGAAGATTTAGGATTTTTTCTTAACCACTCCTGCCACCCTAACGCCAGATTTCTTGCGCCGCATTTCATCGCTGCGTTATCCGACATCAAGCCGGGAGAAGAGATTACCATCGATTATTCCAGCGTCATCAACATACCCAGATGGGATATGGAATGCGGTTGCGGAAACAGAGGCTGCCGTAAGATGGTAAAGAGCTATTCTAAATCTCCTAAGAAGATAAAAGAGAAATATAAAGGGATGACTTCTTTTGGGGTATAAGGTGCAATAGAATAACTTATGGCTGATAATTTAACAAAAGAACAGAGAAGCTATTGTATGTCTAACATTAAAAGTAAATGGACCGACCAAGAAAAAAAGATACATTCATATTTGAAAGCAAATAAAATAAAACACGAGATGCATCCAGACCTTTCAGGCTCTCCCGATGTTTTATTAAAAGAGACAAACACAGCAGTATTCCTGCACGGATGCTTTTGGCATAAATGCTCTAAATGCTACAAAGAGCCGAAGAGCAATAAAGAATACTGGCTGCCTAAAATAGAGAAAAATGTGAAAAGAGACATAAAAAACGTAAACTTTCTTAAATCAGGGAGCTTTTTTGTGCTTAAAGTATGGGAGCATGAAGTTAAGAAGGATTTTAGCAGGGTCTTGAAAAGGATTAAAAAACATGGAAAAAGTTGAAATTACCAAGGAAGACTATAAGGAAGTTTTAGAATTTATCCTTAAGTTAAAGTATCTTTGGGGCGGAGCCACAATAGACTTTGCAAGTTCTGGGGTAAAAAGAGATATTGGGAAATACATCCATGACCACATGGGCGGGAAACTTGCAGAAATCGCAGTTAAGAAGCATTTAAAATCAAAATATGACCTCGGCGTGGAGCTTGGATTTGAAAAATATACCTCTCCAGAGGACTTTATGCTGGGGGACATTGAAAAGGTTATAAAAAAAGATGGAACTAAAACTGGCCCTAAGTTAAAAGTTGAGATTAAAGCTACTAAGCCGTCTTCACGATGGTGGCTGGTAAGCGGCAGCGAATTTAGTTCAAGAGAATACGACGTTTACATTCTCGTTGTCATTGACCTTCCTTTAGACCATATCATCCGTTTCTTTAAAGACAGCCTTGACTTAGAGGACGAAGACTTGCAGAAAGCAATCCCCGATTTCGGTGTAATTGAAGCAGAGATAAAGGGAATCGTGTGGAGAAATGAATTTAGAGATAATACGCTGAAATTCAATGCTGGAGACAATGTTTTTGAAACTGAAATCTTTGAAGAAAGACCGCGGATTACCGGTACTGTAAATGAAGTAAAGCTACCGAACAACGAATTTGAGTTAAAGAAAATCCCTCAAAAATTCAAAATAAACGGGCAGTATCAATTCTTCAAAAGAACCTCGTCAAGAGGTGCTTCAGAAACAACTTACCTTAAAACTTTATCCGACGTTATTGTTTCCCATAAAATTCTTGGAGATTACCTTCTTCCAAAAGATAAGACCTTCTTAATCGTTGACAGATATTTATCTCCGCTTAGAATTGCAAACATGGGCTACCCATTAAGAAACGTTCCAAACAAAGAAGAAGTTTGGAAGGATTTCCTAAAGAAACTTGTTTAGTTCTGCTTCTTTGTTAATTGTTTTTAGTAATTGCTCAGCAATAGGCTTAATCCCAAGCGGCGGGACGGCGTTTCCCAGCTGTTTTCTTACTTCTGAAATTGAGCCGAAAAATTCAAAATCGTCTGGAAAAGTCTGAATTCTTGCCCTTTCCCTATTTGTAAGAGGACGAGGCTCGCTATAATGATACCCCCATGTTCCGCCACCCCCATTAGCTACAATAGTAGGAGATGGTTCATTAGGATGTAATCTTTTGTAGATTAAACTCATCCAGTTTTTATTTTCATATCCGGGCAGATTTTTATAATTTCCGCCGGGGGGGATTTGTTTTAGTTTTTCGATTGTAGAATCTTGCGTATTAATATTTTCATTATTTAGTTTTACTTTTTCAACACCTTTTAATGCTTCACTTGCGGAGATATGGCAGTTTTTATGAGTTGGTTTTGGAAAAACAAAGTTTAGCCCTAAATCATTCCTTACTCCTACAATAATTACTCTTTCTCTTCTTTGAGGAACACCATAGTCAGCAAAATTAATTAGTTTATATTGGACATTATAACCCACATGATCAACTTTTTCAAAATCTTGTTTGATTTTTTGGATAGCCCACCCATTGTTTGCAGTCAAAAGTCCTTTAACATTTTCAGCTACAAAAAAAAGTGGCAATTTATTAGCAACAGCTTCTACAAATCTAGTATATAATAAGCCTCGTTTTGAATTATATCCGGGTCTTTTTTCTCCTCTTAATATAGAAAAATC
>JBBSZV010000032.1:0-27491 GCA_038044525.1 Nanobdellota archaeon | reverse complement strand
AAAGCAGGAGATACAGATAGCGTTGGGCAAACAGCTTTCCGGGCTTAAAGTGCAGGAAAAGATGATCGAAGATGCTATCTCTGTTCTTGGGCTGGAAAAAGAAAAGCCCCACCTCTGGACGGAAACGGAACTGAAAAATCTGGCCGTATTTTTGCGGAAGCTTACTAAACCTATGCTGATCGCCTGCAATAAGATAGATGTTCCAGGCGCGGAAAAAAATTTTGAACGATTGAAGCTGCAATTTCCAGCGTATGATTTTGTTCCCTGTTCGGCCGAATCAGAGCTGGCCTTAAGGGAAGCGGCGAAAGCAGGGCTGATAGAATACGTGCCGGGAGAAAAAATTTTTGCTTTAGTTCAGGAAGACAAACTTAACGGGCGGCAGAAACAAGCGCTGTCCTTCATCCAAAACAGCATCTTAACTCCTTTCCAGTCTACCGGGGTGCAGAGAGCGCTAGACCGCGCGGTTTTCGACTTGTTGAAATATATCGCTATATTCCCGGGCGGAGTAAGCAAGCTGGAAGATAAAGATGGCAGAGTGCTTCCGGACTGCTTCCTGATGCCGCCGGGAAGCACGGCATTGGATTTTGCCTATAAGCTGCATACTGATTTGGGAAAAAATTTCATCTGCGCGAAAGATGTGCGCACCAAAAAGACCATCGGGAAAGATTATATGTTAAAGCATCTGGATATAATCGAAATCGTGGCTGGAAAATAATGGTAATAAATATATAGTTGTTGTCCAGATTGTTTTTTTCCCTATTGTCGTTTTCTCTATAGAAATCATTAAAAAGCGGATTAGTAATTATTAGTGCTTTATAGCACTCATTAGTGCTTTATTGTTGAGATGATTGTTCATGGGGTATCTGAGATGCAAAAAACGGGGTGGCTTTACCGGATATTTGTTAAGAAAGAACAGAGAGAGCAGGCTGAAGAAGTTTTTTCCACTGGATTGAGAGATTGGATTCAGCAGCGTTCCGCAGAAGTAGTCAATACTTCTAAACTGCGGGAAGAAACGCGGGATTATATCGTCCGGCAGCGGGAAAAAGCAGCGGGCTTGGGCTGCAGATTAGACGGGTGGCAGCAAAAAGCACGGGAACAGGCTGCGGTGGAAGAAATTCTGCCCTTGTTCCGTGAGGCCAGAAAACTTCTGGAACTCCTGCAGTTTCAGGGAGAATTAACCTTGGAGAAAGTTTTAGCCGTTAATGTGCAGCTGGGGACGCGGATAACAAATCTAGCTCAAAAGATAGAAAGCAGCTCTTTCTGGAACGATTTTGATTTCTTATTTGACCCTAAAAGGCCTTTAGATAATATCACTTATGATGCCAAAAATATCCTTAATATTACTGATACTGGTAATATTACTGATACTGATAATGCTTTGGACAGAATTAATCCTCTGCTCAAAGAGCTTCTGGATATGGATACGCAAAGAAAATATTTTGAACAGAAAGTGGCCGAAAGCGGTTACACCGCTATCGCCTCAATATACAGCAAGCTCGATTCTTTGGAACAGAATCGTGAAAAGTTCAGCCGGCTGCAAAAAGAAATGGATTCAAAAAAAAACCGGCTGGCCGCGGCTGAAGAAAAAAGAATGGAGAAAGAAAAAGATCTCCATCATCTTCGCGTCAGTTCCGCTTCCCATGACCTTGATGCCCTCAAGAAAAAACGGGCGGATATCCAGGAGCAGATAGATGATAACGAAACGGAATTATTGTCCTTTTTTTCCAAGCTGAAGCCTTTGATCAGGCAATACGCGGATAATCCTTCTGATGGTTTGCTGCGTTTATATCTCGAAGACCCTCTTACGGCTTTTTTGAACGACGAAGGATTATCTATCAAACATACGCTTCTTTATCTCAAATCTCTGCTGAAATCTGGAAAAATTTCCTTGAAGCCGGAAGATTTCATCGCCAGCTTAGCTTTGCTGGAGAGCATGGACGAATATGTCCTGGAACAGAAAAAAATAAAACAACGCCGGCTTGAGCAAGAGCTTTCTAAAGTAAGGGAATTGATAATGCATAACGATTTGCTGGTGAAATCGGATGATGCTGCCTATCGTTTGGAACATTACACCAAGCTGGTAAATAAATTAAGCGAAGAAACTTCCGATATGGAAGAAACAGGGGAAATATTGCGGGAAACTATTTTGCGGGAGCATGAATTTATCTCTAATTTAATTAAACTCGGCATGGGAAGAGAAATAATCATTAAACATTAAAACGCGGAGAATTCCACCACTCTTTTAGTGGTGGTTTGCTAAGCAAACCACTTATTAATATGTGGAATTCTTGCGTGCTCAAAATTAGGCTGGCGGTGAGCGAAGCGAACATGCCACCGGCCTGTGACCGGTGGTCCGCCAGCCCTATTTTGACACAAGATAGTCAACTGTTATGGTTATCTGATCTATTGTTCTCTGGTCTTTCTCCTGAATTTATTATAATTGCCTTCTAACGCAGTTATTGCCGGAAGCTTTTGCCCGGATAGATATGCTACGGCCGCTCCTCCACCGGTGGAAACGTGGGTAAAATTATGCTGAAGAAGGAATTTAGCCAAAGCTTCGGCGGTTTCTCCTCCGCCGGCGATAGTAGCAGCGTCATGAAGCGTTCCGATATAACGTCCGATTTCCTTGGTTGACGCGGCAAATTTAGCCCATTTGAAATATCCTAACGGGCCGTTCCACACCACGGTTTTTGCCGGCTGAAGATATTTTTTAAATAAATTGATAGTTTCCGGGCCTAAGTCCAGGACCATCTGGTGCGGCTTGATCTGGTTGTAGGATACGGTTTCAGTCCGCGCGTTGGGAGAAAAATTATCTGCGGCTATGAAGTCAAGAGGCAGTATTATCTTTGAAGCATTTTTGTTCTTCAGGATCTCTCTGGCGGTTTGCATCGATTGGGGGTCTGTCTTGGAAACGCCTGCCGGAATGCCTTTCGCTTTCAGGAACGAGAACGCTAAAGCGCCTCCGACAAGGATATAATCATATTTTTGGAGCGCCAGTTCCAATAGGCCGAGCTTGTTCAGCTTATCTCCGCCCAAGATTAAAACTGCCGGCCTTTTCGGAGCCAGGCCTTCAGAAAGGAAGTGCAGCTCTTTTTCGATAAGCAATCCGGCCATCGAAGGGAGGAATTGGGTGATCGCATCTACTGAAGCGTGTCTTCGGTGCGCGACGCCGAAGGCATCATTTACATAAATATCTGCGAGATTGGCCAGCGAATGGGCGAAGAAAGGATCATTTTGCTCTTCTTCTTTGTAAAATCGGAGATTTTCTAATATAAATATAGTCTGCGGCTTTTCTTTCTTTATCATCGCGTCGATCTCTTTGCCGATGCAGTCATCAAATAAGATTATTTTTGTTTTTGGAAGCAGCCGCCGCAATTCTTCAGCTATGGGTTTTATGGAAAGATCAGAAGAAAATCCCTGCGGCCTTCCCAGATGCGTGGCCAGGATGATCCGGCAATTCTTATGCCGCAGGTATTTTATCGTCGGCAGTTCTGCTTTTATCTTGTAATTATATTCTACGGCCTGTTTGGATGCTGCCTTTCGCGTTTGTTTCCGCAGCGGGACATTGAAATCTACGCGCAAGAGTATCGTCTTATTTTCTACGGGAAAATGGAGCAGTGAAAATCTGTTCATGGATTCCAGAAAACTATCAAAGAATATAAACTATGGCGGTACTATCGCAGTAACTATTTTTCAGTAGGACTAAATCTTTATAAACGATTAAAGTTTGTTACAGAACATAGTTCAGTTTCACGATAGTAGTTTACAATCATAAAAAAAAGAGGGATTGAAAAATGAAGATGGGCATATCTGGAAAATTTAAGGGTTATTTTTTATCGATGGTTTTAGTTGCTGTATTATTGGCCGTGTTTGTGGTTGCGTTAGATATTATTCCTATGGATTCCAGCCCTCTGACTGCAAATCCGCAATTCTTTAATCTTTCCGTGAACTCAACTCAGAATCCGCTGGGCTGGACAAACTATAATTTCAGTAATGTAAGCGGAACCGTCTTTTTCAATGTAACTTTACAGGGATTGAATAACATAACCAATGTTACATTCTCTCTCCTGAACGTTCAAAATGGTTCTATTGATAGAAATGTAACTGTTCTTAACTCCTCCCTTTTTATTAATGCATCTGGTAGCAGGGTCAGTTTTAATTTTACTCTGGATACTACAGGATTACCCGATGGAACTTATAATGTCACCTTTACAGTACAAAATCTTAGTATCCCGCCAGCGGCGAATAGTGGGAATCGAACTATTTTGAATTTTGTAGCCGAAACTATATCTGTAGATAACACCCCTCCGAATTTAACTAGTCAGAGGATAAACATGACTACCCCTGGATGGGATAATAGTTCTAACATCACTAGTTTAGGCGTTGAAAGATTCTTTATCAACGTTACTTATAACGATACTCGTAGTCAATCTGGCGGTAGTTTAATCTCAAAATTGATTAATATGACTGTTGAAACAGTTATAGTTGGTATTCGTAACATTAATAATGGTACGGAAACAAACGTAACTGCTCTAAAAAATGAATGGACTTGGGGAATCAACCTTACTCCTTCGCGATTAAACGATGGGTTGTATGTGTTTTGGTTCTATGCAAACGATTCGATAGGTAACCGGATTGCTAATGAGTCTAACTTTAGTATTTTTGTTGATAGGAATCCGCCCAACGTAACTCAGATAATCTTCGGTAACCTGACTGACGGGCAGAACTTAAGTAATAGTTATGTTCCTCGAGGAAATAACTTTTTAGTGACCAATCTTAGCGTTGTAGTAAACGACAGCTATTTGATTTCACGAGTTATAGTAAATTTTAACTTTACTAACAATAGTGGGACTGTTAATACCGGTGCACTTGAAGGTAGTAATAATCCTGGTTTAATTCCAGCTAGAGCAAATACATCGATGGGTGTGGTATGGAATGCTACCAACATCTCAATATTTAACTTGTCTGCTTTAGAAGAAGGACATTACTTTATCACTGTACTGGCTAATGATAGCAATGGCCATAGGAATACTACACAGAACTTCAGCTTTACTATTGATCGTACTGTGCCTACCGTAAGCGTCAGCTGTACTTCGGTTGAAGTCGGTGCTACATCTACCTGTACCTGTACTAACAGCGATGCTATGTCAGGAGTTAGTGATGCAAGATTTGACTCTGAAGATGCGGCCAGGGGAACGGTCACCCAAAGCGTTTCGGCTGGCTCTTCAACGGGATCTTTCACTTCCGGCACCTGCATAGTTAACGACTTTGCCGGCAACCAGAAAACGGCGACAGGTACATATACGGTTACAGCTGCTTCCAATGGGGGTGGCGGTTCAGGCGGCGCTGGCGGCGGCTCCTCAACAGGAGCAACAGGTCAGTTTGAGAAGAAGATATGGACTTCCATCGATGCAGGAGAAGTAGCCACAGTTAGTGTCAAGAACGGTGTGCTTGGCGTTACCGAGGTAAGTTTCAGCGTCCCTTCAACAGTATGGGGGGCATGGGTACAAGTTTCCAAAAGAACAGCGTTGCCTAAGTCAGTGACTTCCTTCACCGGAAAAGTATATCGCAACCTGGAAATAACCAAAGGTCCGGCGCTTAAAGATGAGCTGCTCAAAGAAGCTAAAGTTGAATTTAAAGTTGAGAAAGCTTGGCTGTCTGAAAACAAGCTGCCAAAAGAGTCTGTGGCCTTACATAGATATAAAGATGGCGCTTGGACACAGCTTACGACTAGGGTAGCACAGGAAGATGAAGCTTATGTGCATTATACTGCAGATACGCCTGGATTCAGCTACTTCGTGATAGGTGAGAAAGCTGAATCGGCTGCGCCGGTTGCAGAAGCTCCGGTTGCAGAAGCGCCCGTTGAAGCTCCAGTCGCGGAAGCTCCTGCCGAAGAGGCACCAGTAGTAGCAGAGCTTAAGAAATTAGATGCTACCGGCTGGGTTGTAGCCTTAGTCGCTGCAGTAGTGATTGTAGCAGCAGTGTTGGTCTACCTGAAAAAAAGGAGATAAAAAGATTTTCTTCTTTTATCTTTTACCTGAGAAAGAGGGTAGTGTTAAAATCTGACTGATGAGACTTGCAGATTTCTGCTAAAATAGAGCAATCTTGTCAGTAAAATCTGTTCACCACCAAAAGATTATGTTCGGGACATTACAATGTCCAAAAATTAAAATGGAAAACAACGAAAAAACATTTGAAATAGAATGGGAAATATATGCAAAAGAGGAAAAAATCTATGGTCGTACAGAACGGGAGCAAAAGGATTACTTACTTAATTTTGGCTTTGAAGAATCCTGGTTCAAGGGTAAACGTATTCTCGATGCGGGATGCGGGCATGGAACTTTTACAAAGATATTTGCTGAAATGGGAGCTTCAGAAGTTATAGGTGTAGATATAAGTGAAAAAATAGTTAAAATTGCATACAATAAAATAAAGCATCTTCAAAATGCAAAAGTTTTAAAATATGATTTGACTAATAATCTGAACTCATTGGGTAAATTTGATTTAGTTTTCAGTGTTGGCGTAATTCATCATACAGGTAATACTAAGCTTGCTTTTATGAATCTTACAAGAGTTGTGAAAAATGGTGGATATATGACTATCTGGGTATATCCTAAGAAAGGATTGATCTGGGAAAATGGATTTAAGTTCATAAGATTATTCACAACAAAGATTCCTAAAAATCTATTATATCATCTTTGTTATGTTTTAATTCCAGTACTTTATTTTGTCCCTGCTTATACCCAAACTCATCCAAATAAAAATACTTGGAAAGAATGTACTCATTGTATCTATGATTGGTTAGCACCAAAATATCAAAGCCATCATTCATTTGAAGAACTAAAACAATGGTTTGTTGAATCTGGATTTATAAACATTAAACGAGCACTTATTGATACTGGAGCTACCGGAAAAAAAAATGGAGAAAACATAACAAGAAAATTAAAAAGATGAAAAAATGAAATTTAAAAAGACATTACGCTGGTGTTGTAGTGAATGTGGTCTTTATATAAATATGCGGCGGATTTAGATTTTTAGTTTAAAATATCTAATCTAGAAATTATTTACGGGTCTTATTCACAAATATAATATCTTTTCTACTTCCTGTATTATCTTCTCCTGAAAATCAGTGGTGGTCTCACCTTCTTTTTTAGCGGTGTTGAGGGCCTGAAGAAGTGTTTTAGTGGTCTGCATCTCCGTCTCCGGATCGAATAATTTATGCTGCTGCAGGTGTTCTTTGATGATCTCTTCTTCCATGGTTTCCGGGCTGCCGGCGGAAAGCTTGATCTCTTCGAATTCTTCGGACTGCAGGCCGGCAGTATTTTTCATCACCAAATATGCTCCCTGAGCATACAGCTGGGCTAAGATATGTTTGAAATTTATGTCGGAGGCTTTCCCTTCGATCAATTTTCCGGTAAGCCTTAGGGTGATCAATGCATCCTGCACTTTTGCATCCTGGAAATGCTCTATCATTTCAGCAGCTGCAGCGGCCGGAGATTTATGATCGCAGTTTAAAGTCATGGCCTGATGTTCAATTACTTTCAGCGGGGTCCAGTCAATAGTTTGAGAATAATCATTTAGATTATCTTTTGGATTGTTTTCTGTTGTCGTAATAAGATAATATCCACCGTGGCCGTATTTTTCCACTTCGGCAAAATTATTCGGAAATAATGCTCCCGGATAAGTAAGAATGCCGTATCCTTCCAATTCTATCTTCGTGGGATGATGGATATGTCCACCAGCATAGTAATCAAATCTTTTTGGAAGAAAGGAAGCCGGATGCGATTCGACATTTTCCAAGTGTTTAGGTTTCATTTCAGAAAGTGTGGTGTGGAACATGAATATTTTATAGCCGGTTTCCAGTTCAAGTTCAGGAAGGTGCAGGTTTTGATAATAAGTTTTATCCAGCTGTCCTTTGCGGCCGAGAATGCCGGTTATCTTTGCTCCCGTCTTTTGATCTTCTGTAAATTCAAGGTGCAGCTCTTTAGTTTCAGGATGAATCTTTCCCCGGCAGACATTTTTCAACAATCCGGCATTTTCCAAAACATCTACCATGGTTTTTCCGCTGGGCGAGAAGTCATGCGAACCGGCGATCACATAGATGGGGATGTTTCTATCTTTCAATTCTTTTAGTTTCTTAGTTACTATTTTAAGCGTATCGAGGGAAGGCAGGGAAGTGTTGAAAATGTCTCCCGCAAAGAGAATGAAATCGACGTTTTGATTAGCGCATTGATCCATGGCGGTAATAAATGCTTTTATGGAAAGGTCGCGCATTTTCGGCTCTCTCCATGATCCGAGATGCAAATCCGCAAGATGGGCATATTTCACATGGGTTCTTTTAATATATCATTTTATATGGTTTATGGTGATCGATTATCTGCTGGAGAGGTTATGCAATTATCGGTTGTTCTTTCTGATGCAGGCCTAATCGTAGCCCTGCTTATGCATTATAACGATAATCTTATTATGCTTTATAATGATAAATCTTAATTAGTGATAAATATCAATACCAGCTGAATTTAGTTAATGCCCCATGGAACAAAAAAAATCTCCTGAAAAAAGAATTCCAAAGCTTCCCCGCATGAGAAAATATGCCTGGGCAGCAGTAAAATTGGTTTTAGCTCTCCACGCAGGAACCCAGGTCAATTATTGCGTTACTGGCAGCCGGGACAGTCCGCAAAGAACAGCTTTCGAGAGAGAGTTTGGTTTTTCCGTGCAGGGTTTTAAAGAAGATCTTGAAGATGAAAATCAAAACCTGTCTAAGATCGCCAGCGCAGTCCACAAAGAGCAGCTTGAAAAACAGTTTCATCTCAGTGCTATCAGGGTAAGTTCGGAACATTATTGGAGAAAATCGATCCCCGGTCAGCTGGAACACATTGTCATAAAAGGCGGGGAAGCGTATGACGGGATAAATTATCCTTTCGCCGGGCGGATCTATCTTGACGACGATTTTTCTATCTACACCGTTAACCACGAAATTAAACATGCCAAAACTGACTGGCTGATGCTGCATCATCCTGAATTTGAAAAAAAGTGGCTGGCTTCAACGCTCGATGCAGAAGGAAATTCTCCCTATTCCGGCTACAGCAGCAAGATACTCCCGAGAATCAGGCTGATCGGAGATTATTTTGAAGGAAGATATTTCGACAGCACGGAGAATGAAAAGTTGGGGTTCGTAAGCAGCTATGCGCGGATATGTTTTTATGAAGACGTGGCAGAATTGAGCGAGATGGCGGAAAAGCCGTATTCCGTATATGCGTTTGCGCGGCTGCTTTATGAGGATAAAAATGAAAAGATCATTCATAAAGTTAATCTGGCGCAGGAATATGGTCTTATCCCGGCAGAGTTCTCCGAATATGTGGCCGTGCAGAAAGCGTTTAATGAAAATAAAGAATTGGCTGATGCTTCGGATGCGCTGCTGGATTTAAGCGGCGATTTTCTGGCCAGGCATCCAAACAGCGTTTATGAAATAATCATCCGCGGCGAAAGAGGGAAAATTCTGGAGAAAAAGGAACAGCGCAGGGAAGCGGTGGAAGAGTACCGGCTCGGCTTAAAAGCAGAATATAAGGATCCGAATTACTATTCGGATATTATTTCCAGCATCTCCGGCTGTTATGAAAAAATGGGGGATAATGAAATGGCTGCTTTGTATCAGAAGGCGAAAGAGATATATGAAGCGGGATGGAAAAACAATGATCTGGAAATTGTTTTGCGCGGAGTGGATGGTTTCCTGGAAGAGAACGGGGAACGGATTTGATCTGGCCAGTTTCTCTGTAAAACCTTGCAAAATTTTACTCCACGGTAACCGATTTGGCAAGATTTCTCGGCTTGTCGATGTCGCATCCTTTCAGGTCTGCGATATGGTAGGCAAGAAGCTGCAGGGGGATGGCACATAGCAAAGGATAATAAATCTCTTCTACTTTAGGGATGTAGATGACTTCGTTGCTTATTCTTTTGATACCGGCATCTCCTTCAGTAGCAATAGCGATTATCTTTCCATCTCTCGCTTTTATCTCTTCCATGTTGCTTAAAGTCTTAGCATACACCGAATCCTGCGGGCAGACAGCTATCGTCGGCATTTCTTCTGAGATCAAAGCAATAGGCCCGTGTTTCAATTCTCCGGCAGGATACGCTTCTGCATGGATGTAAGATACTTCTTTCAGTTTCAATGCGCCTTCTAATGCTAACGGGTAATTTCTGTTTCTTCCGATGTAAATAAAATCGCGGTATAAATAATACCGCCGGGCAATCTCTTTTATATGCTGATTCAAAGCGAGAATATTTTCTAAATTAAACCTCAGTTTGGAATGGTCAAATTCTGTTCCTGCTAGATGATGGGCCAGTTTGTATATGATAATCAGCTGGGACATGAATGCTTTAGTTGAAGCAACGCCTATCTCCGGGCCTGCCCGCGTATATATTATGTGGTTTACTTCCCTGGCGATAGTGCTGTCCACAACGTTAATTATGCCCAGAGTCCTGATGCCTTTTTCTCTGGCTAGACGGACTGCGGCCAAAGTGTCTGCGGTCTCACCGCTTTGTGAGATGGCTATCACTAAATCATTTTTATTGAACAGCGGTTCTTTATAGCGGAATTCAGACGCGATTTCATAGACTACCGGAATTTTTGCTAATTCTTCTATGACATATTTTCCCACCAATCCGGCATAGCTTGCCGTTCCGCAGGCTACCATGATGATGCGCGAAATATCTTTCGGGACGGTGAGGAGAACTTTAAGCGTTTCCTGCGCAACTTCAGGCTGTTCAAAAATCTCTTTGAGCATGAAATGATTATATCCCTGCTTCTGGGCTTTTTCAACATTCCAATTGACTTCTTTAACCTCTAATGGTTGTTCTTCGCCATTAAAATTGAATACTTCTACACTATCCGAGGTTATTCTGGCCAATTGAAAATCATGGAGGTAGACCACATTCTTGGTGTGTTCGACGATGGCAGAAACATCGGAAGCAAGAAAGTTTTGATGAGTTCCGATGCCTATCACCAGAGGGCTGCCGTTCCGCGCGCCGACCATCTCCCCGCTGTTATTTTTGATGGCGCAGAACGCATATGCGCCCTGTAATCTCTTAGTAATATTAAGTATAGTATCTTTCAGGTCGCCGTTATAATTCTGTGCGATAAGATGGACAATAACTTCAGAATCGGTATCGGAAGAGAATTTAACTCCTTGGTTCCGCAGTTCTTCTTTCAGTTCCAGATAATTTTCGATGATGCCATTGTGCACAACTGCAAATTGATGTGATTGATCAATAAAGGGATGGGCATTATGTTCAGAAGGTTTTCCGTGCGTCGCCCAGCGGGTATGGCCGATGCCCATCGTTCCCGGCAAAGGTTTAGCTTTAAGATTTTCAACCCGGCCTTTTACTTTATTAATCTGGATGCGGTTATTATCTATACTGGCGATTCCGGCAGAATCATACCCGCGGTATTCAAGGCGCTCTAATCCGTTGATGAGGAAATCGTAAGCCTCTTTTTCACCGACGTATCCGATAATGCCGCACATACAGAAGAAAATTATTTTTTTAATTTAAGAAGCTTGTGAATTCTGAGTAGGGAAGAAAGATTTTCAGGCAGCATATTATTCAGAAATCTTTATAAACCAGCTATCGTTCCAATAAAAAATACCAATGAGTTGGGTATCATGTCAACGAGGTAGACAATTCTAATCGTTGCTGCCAGAACTATAAATAATAATTGAAAATATAGTTGAAAATAATAGTTGAGGTCGGACAAAATGACTAATGAAGCGAAAGTGTTGGAAGCGGTAGAGATTGCCCGAACTACGGGAAAGATCAGGAAAGGAGCCAATGAGGCGACTAAAGCTTTAGAAAAAGGCAGCGCTAAGCTGGTAGTGTACGCAGAGGATGTCAGTCCTAAGGAGATTATCATGCACCTGCCTTTGTTATGCAAGGAAAAAAATGTTCCCTGTTTTGCTGTCTCTAAAAGAGACGATCTGGGTGCAGCCGCAGGCTTGGCCGTCCCTACTGCGGCAGTAGCAGTAGTCAAAGAAGGAGAAGCAAAGTCAGCTATAGAAGCTCTGGCTAAATCCCAATAAGGTGAGCAGAGATGGGTAAAAAAATACCAGAAACAAAGGAACAAGCAAAGGGACCGGCTGAAGAGATCCGCGTAGAAGGCGAAATAAGATTCTCTCCAGGTTATGCAGCAGAAGTCAAAGAAATAGTGACTCGCGGCGGAAGCCGCGGCGAATTGACGCAGGTCATGTGCCAGATACTTGACGGCCCAGATAAAAATAAAGCTATTAGGCGGAACGTCAAAGGTCCGATAAGAGTAGGCGACGTACTGATGCTTCTGGAAACAGAAATCGAAGCGCAGCGTATCGGCGGCCCGAGGCGCGGCGCCAGGAAATAGGTGAATCATCATGGCTAAATGTTCATTTTGCGGAGAACAAATCGAGAGGGGGACTGGAAAGATGCTGGTATATATCAGCGGCAAGATCGATTATTTTTGCTCCACTAAATGCGAGAAAAATCTTTTGAAACTGGGAAGAAGACCGGTCGATGCCCGCTGGACTGCTGCTTCCAGGGCAGAGAGGAAGAAGGGGAAGGGAGCGTAAATAAGAGATGTCGCTCGATTCTAAACTTCCTCCGGATAGTGAAGAATATTTTTCTTATGAATTACCGGTAGAAAACGAAACACTGGTAGAAAATGAAACGCTTGGTGGACCTAACAAAATTGGTTATTCTTTATCAACAGCTGCTTTGGGAGCTGCCGGTACTGATTTAGGTCTATATTTATCCCGATCATTTAAAGAAGAGCCTATTTACTTTCTGGACTATGTCCAGTCTTCGGCTTTAGGCGCAGCGGTAGGATTCGTCGCCGGATTGCTGTTCTATAAGAGTTTCACGAAAGGGCAGGGGGTCTAAATCTTGATCGAACGCACTTTAGTCTTGCTGAAGCCGGATGCAGTTAAGCGCGGCCTTATGGGCCGTATCACTTCCCGCTTTGAAGATGCCGGACTGAAAGTAGTAGGCGCAAAAATGATGAAGATCAACGAGGAATTCGGAAAAAAACATTATTCTGACATTGCGGCAAGAAGAGGAGAAAAAGTATTAAATGTCCTGATCAAGTTCATGACTCAGGGGCCGGTTGTCGCCATGTGCCTGGAAGGGATCAACGCCGTGGAAAACGTACGTAAGATAGTAGGCGGAACAGAACCGAAAAGCGCGCTTCCTGGAACTATCCGCGGCGATTTCGCGCATGTCAGTTTTGCTCACGCCGATACTCAGGGAAAAGCGATCGAGAATCTCATCCACGCTTCCGGAAATGTGGAAGAAGCCAAACAAGAAGTTGCTTTATGGTTCAAAGCGGAAGAATTGCACAATTACAAGACGGCGCATGAAGCGCACGTGTTTTGAGCGTGCATGGATGTCAAAACATTAAACTACAAAATTTAGGCTACAAAATTAAAATAAAATATTTGAGAGGTCACTGGTCACAATGGCAGGAGAAAAAATGGTCGATAGGGTAATGAAGATTACCCAAAATCCAAAACAGATCCGTAACATCTGCACCAGCGCGCACATCCACCACGGAAAAACCGCTTTTACCGACAATCTGCTGGCAGCCGCAGGAATGATGTCTTCCAAGGCCGCAGGGGATCTGGAACAGGGCATGGCTACCTGGCAGCACGCAGATGAGCAGGAAAGGCTGATGACTGTAGATGCAGCAAATGTTTCCATGGTCCACGAATTTAACGAACAGGAATTTTTGATCAATCTTATCGATACTCCCGGCCACGTCGATTTTGGCGGTAATGTTACCAGGGCCATGAGAGCGGTCGACGGAACTGTAGTATTAATATGTGCGGTTGAAGGCATCATGCCCCAGACGGAAACAGTAGTGCGTCAAGCTCTTCGTGAGCGGGTTAAGCCGGTATTATTCATCAACAAAGTTGATCGGCTGGTGAAGGAATTAAAACTTTCTCCCGAGAAAATAGCAGAACGGGTTATGAATTTAGTAGTGCTGTTTAACAATCTGATTGGACGCATCGCTGAACAGGAATATAAAGAAAAATGGAAAGTAAACGTTCAGGACGGAAGCGTCGCTTTCGGGAGTGCGCGGGAGAACTGGGCTTTGTCATTTCCTTACATGCACAAGAAAAATGTTAAATTTGCCGACATACTGCGCATTTATGAGATGGAAGAGCCGGAAAGAAAAGATTGGGTATGGAAAAATGCGCCTCTGAATGAAGTTATTCTCGACATGGTAATTAAACATCTCCCTGATCCGGTTGATGCGCAGAAATATAGGATCCCCAAGATATGGCATGGTGAAAAAGATTCAGAATTTGGAAAAGACGTGTTGACATGTAATCCTAATGGGAAATTAGCTTTCGTCATCACCAGAATAGTAATTGATCCCCGTTCCGGAAAAGATATTTCTGCCGGGCGGCTGTTCAGCGGCACTATCCGCGGCGGCATGGAGGTATATCTTAACAATGCCAAGCAGAGGCAGCGCATCCAGAACGTATATATCTACAACGGAATAAAGCCGGAAATCATTGAATCGCTGCCTGCAGGAAACGTTTTAGCTATTTCAGGCGTATTAGGTTTTGCCGGAGAAACTATAACTCTTGAGCCGGAGCAGATGTTTGAAGAGCTGAAACATATTTTTGAGCCGGTCATCACTAAAGCGATCGAACCAAAAAAATCGGCAGATCTGCCTAAGCTTATCGAAGTTCTGCGTAAAGTAAGCCGGGAAGATCCTTCCGTAAAAATTGAGATCAACGAAGAAACCGGCCAGAACCTGCTGCACGGAATGGGGGAACTGCATCTGGAGATCATCGAAAATAGGATTGCTACCGAGAAGGGCGTGGAAGTAAAAACTTCGCCGCCGATTGTAGTGTATCGCGAAGCGATCACCAAAAAAAGCCCAGTCGTGGAAGGTAAGTCGCCTAACAAGCACAACAAGCTTCAGTTCATGGTCGAGCCTTTGGAGCCGCAGATAATCAACGGCATCAAAGAAGGCCGGATCCGCCAGGGCAGATTTAAGAAGAAAGACGATGAATTGATTTCTTTTCTTCGTGACGAATGCGGCTGGGATGCGAAAACTGCCGGCATGGCTAAAGCTATTTTTAACGGAAATCTGTTCATGGATCAGACCAGAGGTATCGTTTACATAAACGAGATTATGGAATTAGTGCTGGATATGTTTGAAGATGTCATGAAGCAAGGACCTTTATCCAGGGAGCCATGCATCAATCTGAAAGTAAGTTTAATCGACTGTACTTTGCACGAAGATGCGATTCACAGAGGCCCCGCACAGATGTACCCTGCAGTAAGGGAAGGTATCAGAGGAGCGATGATGCAGGCCGGCCCGGTGATGTACGAGCCGCTGCAGATAATGCGGATAGAAGCGCCGACTGAATATACTGGGGGCATTTCCAAGTTAGTTTCGTCTAAACGCGGACAGCTGCTGGACATGACGCAGGAAGAAGACCAAGTGGTAGTCATAGCTAAATTGCCGGTAGCAGAATTGCTGGGGTGGAGTTCCGACCTGCGTTCTGCGACAGAAGGCCGGGGCAATTCTTCATTGATGGACCAGATGTTTGAGCGTCTGCCGATAGAATTGCAGGAGAAAGTGCGGAACCAGATCATCCAGAGAAAAGGATTGACTGCTGGAGAGCTGGGCGCGTAAGGGAATTTCTATTTTTTTAAAATTTTATAATTTGTTATCTTATTTAGAATTATGTTGCATTAATAAAGTAACTCTAAGTAGTTAATTGCCGGTTTAATTTTAATGTTAAAAACTAGAGTCCGCTACCGCCAAGGGCAATAGAAAGCACCGCATCTTCCAAAAGTTGCTCGTCTCCTCTTTTGCAGATATCATAAGGGCTGTTTCCCTCCATTGACTTGTTTGGTTTGTAAAACCAATCTACAAGTGCTCTTTCCTGACCGTTGAAATATTCTGTTTGAAGAAGTTTAAAAAGTCTTTCTCCTGCTATTTGCTTTACTCCATCTATGGTCTTTGGTTCGTAAATGGTCTTTGGTTCGTAAGTCATTTCCTATCCTCCTATCCTTTAAGCGCCTTGCTTACTAAGAACCATGCTTTTATTTAAATCTTTCTATTTTCTTTACTAAAAAGTAGTATCCTATCTGGTTATGTTACTTTTTCAATATCTTTACATATTTCTAAGCAAAATTTATAAATAGTATATATTTTAAGTAATAAAATGATAATTTACAATCCGCAAAATGAAACCTTGCTCAAGGAAAGAATCAAGTCAGCCGAAGAACTCTTAAAGCAAATTCCTGCTAAATATTGTTTTATCACTGGTTCTTTTTTATACAAGAAAAAATACCACGACATCGATATTTTTGTAATTTCCAGAAGCAAAAGAGAGTTTGTAGTTAATAACAAAAAAGCCAAGATAACAGTTATCGACTTTAATGATCTGCACTCACTATTTTACCGTTCTGTCTCTAAAAGCTGCATCGCTAAAAATATTCTTCCTGCCAAGCAGCTTAAAGTTACTTTCTCTGATTATTGGAATGTCATTAACGAAGCTATACCAACTTTAATGAATGAAAAAGATACGTACCATAAAAATGTGCGTTTCTTGATTCTGTACACTGAATATTTTAGGGCGGGAGAAGTATTGGATACTTTCCAACTGGCACGTAAAATTGAGCAGTTTAAGGACTATAAAGAAATTCTGGATTACGTCAAAACTGAAATTGTTAAAATTACTAAAAAAGAGATAAAATTTTCGTACGCAAAACGATTCTTTTACACTCAGGCCGGATATTATAAAGATCTGCAAGAATATGATGCCCAAAGTTTTTTATACGGGTTGGCTCACGACGCTGTGAAAACAGCTCATGGTTAGTCCAGAAGAATTTAGAAAAAAAGCAGGAGCGATTGTTGCCCAAAACTATAAAGTAGAATTCCTTGGAAAGAATTTTGATCAAATAGTAAATCTATTAACTGATACGAAGGCAGAAAAGATTTACAACTGGCTAGAAGAAGTTATCCATAAGAAAATTCAGCCCATAGTTATCAGCTCAAAGAAACAATATAAAGATTGGAAAGTTAATGAACTTCTTACCTTTCGTTATCAATTTAGTATTGAAAATGTGGAGTATAGGATCCTTTTTGTCAAAGTCAAGAATTCAATCTATATCGAGTTTCATCTGGGCGACCATAAATATTATGATAAAGTACGTAAAGATTTATCTTTGACCTGAAATTTCAGGGCGTGGAAGGCAAAAGGGGGGCATTTTTCTCTTCTCAATCATAATTTCCGAAATCTTTATAAATAAGCTTGAAAAAGAACACCTACACTTAATAACACTCGATAAAACGGAGGATAACATCAACAATGGCAAGAACAAAAGAACATATCAACCTTGTATTCATCGGTCACGTAGACCACGGTAAATCTACCACGGTCGGACGATTGCTGTATGATTCAGGCAACGTAGACGAGCAAGCTATGCGGAAGCTTAAAGAAAAAGCTGAGCAACTGGGCAAAAAAGGATTTGAATTCGCATTCGTCATGGACACCCTGAAAGAAGAGCAGGAAAGAGGGGTTACTATCGACCTTTCACACAAAAAATTCGAAACTGATAAATATTTTTTTACCATCATTGACGCTCCGGGACACCGTGACTTCATCAAGAACATGATCACCGGCGCTTCACAAGCCGATTGCGCAGTCTTAGTTGTAGCTGCCAACGACGGCGTCAATGCACAGACTATCGAACACCTGCGATTAAGCAAGATCTTCGGCGTCGGCCAGCTTATAGTCGCAGTTAACAAGATGGATATCTCCGGAGTGGATTATAAGGAATCACGTTACAAAGAAGTAGTTGAAGAAGTTAAGAAACACGCTACCCAGGCCGGATGGAAAGTCGATAAGGTGCGCTTTTTACCCCTAGCTTCCCTGCCGGGGCAGAACATAACTAAGAAACCAGACAAGATGTCTTGGTGGACTGGAGAGACCTTGCTGGAAGGCATCAACAAATTTGATGTCCCGCAAAAGCCTACCAATCTGCCGTTAAGATTGCCTATCCAGGACGTTTACAACATCACCGGTATAGGAGTTGTTCCGGTAGGAAGGATAGAGACCGGTGTAATGAAAGTCGGTGACAAAGTCACTGTCGTTCCCGGAAGGGAAGGTAAAGGTATCAGTGGAGAAGTAAAGACCATTGAGATGCACCACGAAGCGGTTAACGAAGCCATGCCGGGAGACAACGTTGGATTTAACGTACGAGGTATCGGAAAAACCGATATCGCCCGCGGAGACGTATTAGGGCACTCCGACAACGTTCCTACAGTGGCTACTGAATTTACTGCTCAAATAGTCATCATGCAGCACCCGAGTGTCGTAACTGTTGGATATACTCCTGTATTCCACATCCACACCGCGCAAGTTGCATGCCAGTTCATGGAGATAGTAAAAAAAATCAATCCTGCGACTGGGGAAGAAGTAACCGAGAACAAAGACATCTTGCGCAACGGTGATGCTGCGGTCGTGAAATTAAAACCGATGCAGCCGCTGGTGATTGAAAAAAATAACGTCATTCCGCAGATGTCCAGGTTTGCCATCAGAGATTCAGGCGTTACTGTAGCAGCTGGTATGTGCATGGATGTCGTTAAAAAACAGATGTAAGATATCTGTTTTTTTTATTTTAATCTTTCATTTAGAGCGATAGATAAGAAAAATCACAGTAAACGAAAAGTTTATTGTGGGTAAAAAAATCAACTGAAAATGGTCCAACGAGCAAGGATAAAATTAGCCAGTACTGATATTGATAAGATTAATAAGATCTGCGCTGATATTAAAGAGATTTCTGAGAAGACCGGCGTAAAGCTTCACGGTCCGGTACCGTTCCCGACTAAGAAATTGAAGATCACTACCAGAAAATCTCCTTCCGGGGAAGGTAAAGCTACCTGGGAGAGATACGAGATGAGAGTCCATAAACGGATGATTGACCTGAGCGCAGATGAACGGACCTTACGATTAGTGATGAGGGTGCCTATCCCTGAAGGCCTGAATATTGAGATAGAAATGGTCGATGTTTAAGTATTCTAATATGCGACAGATTGAATAGTGGATCAAAAATGAAAAAGTATAACTTAACCCAAAAATTAATTGCCCCTTTAACAGCATTTAGCTTTTATGCTTGCACTGGCAATGTCCCTGAAACCGGCGTTGGTGCTGGCGGAAATAGCGGAGAAGGCGGAACTGCACTTCCCTGCATAGAAAACAATCCCGGCAGAGATCTGCAAGATGCTGCGACCGAGCATTACGATGTGCCTGGCGAGAATTGCGAACAGGCCAGCGAAGCTATCTTTGATTCGAAAAATGGCGCTGGTTTTTGGAACGAAGACGATAAAAAAAGATATGCAGCCGAGACCGAATGCAACTATGGGATAAATTCATTTGAAATTAAATTAGATGGGCCCATTTACAACGAAAAAAAGGAATGCTGTTATACCGCCAGTGTTGAAGGCAGTCCTGGACATTGGGCGGCAAAAGTTAAAATGCCTCGGTGGAACGGTTGTGATTACTGCTGGGATATGTTCTTGGATGCTTTAGCAACGCACGAACAAGGTCATGTTGATGCCTGCAAAGAAATCGGAGAAAAATTAGTCGCAGACGTTGCTCAGGCTTCTGCAACTTTATGCAATATTGATTGCACTGTCGCGATGAATGGGGCAGCTGATGCCCTAAATGCAAAATTGGATGATATTCTAGCCAAGGCCAGCCAGGAATATAATGAAAGTTCTACTGCTTACGACACGGAAACCGAACATGGCGCTACACAAGGTGCAACCCTCGATCCTAATTGCAAGTAGTAAAATTAAGTAGTAAAATTAATTAGTTTTCCTTGGTCGGGATTTATTCTTGTTTAGATTAGTAGATTTTAAATATCCGCTAGTAACTTTCAAGGAATGATGGGCTTGTGGCGAAACGGTATCGCGTTCGCTTCGCATGCGAAAGGCTGCGGGTTCGAATGCAAATGTCACGCCGCAAGAAAACTGAAGAACGTGGCTGTTGCACGAAAGTCCCGCCAAGTCCATTATTTATTAGAATAATTTTAGATTTTCTACCGGGTAAGAAAAATAAATGCAAATAAATGCCATCTGAATTTAAATAATCATGCCGCAGTTTCTTCAGAATCATCTTCCCGTCTGATGACCTTGACTGCATCCATCTTGACGGTTATCGGGATGGGTACTGCTGCTTCGAGCAATTCTACGACAATCTCTTCTTTCTGTTTGTTGATCCTGATGACTTTGGCGTTCTCGCGTTTGAACGGTCCTGAAATGATCTCAACAATGTCATTTTTACGGATGTTCATCTCCACTTTGACCTGCTCCAGCATATGTTCAATCTCCGGATAAGGGATTTCATGCGGCAGCAAGCCTCGGGCGTATGGAACTCCCTGTAATGCGGCTTCCGCTTCTCCTTTTGAAGTTGTCTCTATGAAAATATAGCCCCTCATGCCGTGCGGCCTTACTACGGCTAGAATGCCTAAATCTGGGCGTCTCTGTAGTTTTGAGATGAGGTAATCCACTACTTGATCTTCCCGATTAGCCGCAGTCCGTAATCCGTATATTTGTGTTGACATGTTAAAACAAAAGTTGTTTTCCCAGAAAGATGATAAAGCCTATTAAGCCGATGACCGCGATTCCCAGAGCGGTAATCTTGACAATGCTTTTATATTCTTCCTTATTGGGTTTTTTAGTGATGCGCAATACTCGCATAGTCTCTTTGGCAAATCTTTTGAGTTTATGCTCCTTGATTTCCTGAGTATCCATTTGGTGATAAAACTGGGCTTTGGTTTATAAAGATTTCGTGAAAAAAGAGGTTTATTCTTTAAAGACATATTCTCCGTTTTCTTCATAAACAACAGCGCCGCTAAATGGTTCGCCATCCTTATAGAGGGGCGATTGGTACGCTTGATTCAGAATGCCAGATAATTCATTTGCTGTTACTTCATTAGTCGCGCCGGGATAGGTCGCTTCCAATGCATACCTCATACCCTGTTCTTGAGCTTGCTTTGCCAGAGTTACTAAATTTGCATTACCTCTAACATTATCCATCCCTTCAACTAAGGTAAGTTCTAGTTGAGATGGGGTTTGAACAAGATCACGAATAGTGGGCAGTTCTTGCTCGATCGCTTCTTTGGAAGCGTCGCAGTAAAAAATCCCATAGGCTTTTCCGTTTTCCATAGCTGCATAAAAGCATCAGCTATATATAAATGTTTCTACTAAAAAGTGACAAAAATCAACCCATGAAATCGATGCCTAATTCCGACTGCATATCTTCCTTTTTCCGGCCAAAATAGGTGTTCTCTTCCCCAAAGATCTGTTCAGAACTAACTCCCGTGATGATCACCATGGTGCGCACAGTTTTATCCAGATCCTTGTAGATCTGCGCTCCCCAGATGATCTTAGCTTTCGGGTCCAGACCGCTGGAAATGGTCTCTACGATGCGCCTTGCTTCATCTAAAGTAAGATTTTCTCCGCCGGAAATGTTGATCAGCGCGCCGGTAGCCCGTGAAATGTCCACGTCGATCAGGGGATTGTCCAAAGCTTTCTGCACCGATTCGTCGGCGCGGTTTTCTGCATCAGATTCGCCGACGCCTATCATCGCTACTCCGCCTTGCCCCATGATGGTCTTGACGTCCGCAAAATCAAGGTTCACCAATCCGGTCCGGGTCACCAATTCTGCAATTCCTTTTACAGCGTTAGTTAGGATTTCATCCGCGACCTTGAATGCGGTCTGCAAAGGCAGGTGCGGCGCGATCTCCAATAGTTTTTCGTTAGGGATGACTATCAAAGTGTTGACGTTCTGCTCTAATTTCTCCAAGCCGATCATGGCATTTTCAAACCGGTGCGATCCTTCCATGCTGAACGGAATGGTGACTATGCCTACGCTCAGGATGCCCATCTTTTTTGCTACTTGGGCAACAAAAGGCGCGCTTCCGGTCCCGGTACCGCCGCCCAAGCCGCAGGTGATAAAGATCAAGTCGGAATGTTCCAGAAGTTTTTTGATCTCAGATTCGCTTTCTTTGGCGGCTTCTTCACCGATCTTCGGATTGGAGCCCGCTCCCAGCCCTTGGGTCAATTCTTTTCCGATGAGTATTTTCTTATCTGCATTAGTATAAAGCAGATCCTGCGCATCGGTGTTCATGGCGATGGTTTCCACGCCTTTGATCCCTATTTCAGAGATCCGGTTGATGGTGTTATTCCCAGCTCCGCCGCAGCCGATAACTTTTATCCTGGTCTTATAGCTGGCTATCAGGCGCTGCAGTTCTTCATCAACTTCTGCATTAGCTTTCTTGTGAGAAATCTGTTCAGTGTGAAAATCTTCGCTGTAATGTCCCATAGACTCCCCTCCTTTTCAATTTATTGGGGGTGCAGAATTTATAAAGATTATTGCACTCAAAAGCTATCATAAGAGATAACGTTCTACCAATTCAAATCTGCTGCCGTATTCCCATTGTTCAAGAAAATCGATGCTTTTTGGAGTAGTTAAAGGCAAAATATATTTCTTCAGGATATATTCATCATTAAAATTTCGCGCCACATTATCTTTTATTGTATCTTTGCATAATGCTTTTGAATAAAATGGCAATCCTAAATGAAATGCTACTGCCGGAGCCATGGTGGAAAGGGAATATACTACCGTTTTTTCAGGTCTCATTTGCAGCAATTCAACAAAAAAACGGGAAAAGTTATTTGCGTCACTGCCAGGATGTTCGTTTTTATGCCTATCCAGTTTGAATTGAAAAAATCGTGTATCTGCGGAAACTTGACGCAGGTAATCTCGGTAAGTCCCCTTCCACTGTTCACCGGTTGCGTTTGGGAAATCTCCATCTAATATGTGAAGGTCAAAATTTATTCCATCGATAATATCTGCACCGGCCTCGTAATCGGGAGCAAAAGCTATCCGGGAAAACAAAGAATCCTTATCAACTTGATGCTCCGCACATATGCGCAGGATTTCTCCGAGGTTATCCGGCGAGTCTTCCATCCAAAAAATTTTTTTGTGTTTCAAAATCTATTTTTTCGGGTCTTCCTTTTTAATCTCTTCTTTCTTGAATACGATATCTTTCAGTCCGGTCAGCCCCATCAATTTCTGGGCAAGTATGGTGCTGATCTGCGCCGGCAGTTCTCCTGGCATGGTGACCGCAGCCGCATTATCTTTGATTTCTATTTTCATTTTATCTGCGGGCATCCGCAGCAGCGAAGAAAGGAAGGATGCCACTTTTTCGTTTTGATCGGTTATCTTTTTATGGACCGTGAATACATAAGTGACTTCTTTACCGGCTAAAGGATGATTGAAATTGACGATCACCCTTCCTCCGGAGACGCTGGTGATTATCCCCCTTTGGTCGTCGATATCTACCTGCAGCCCCGGCTGCGGCTGGATTTTGTGCTCGTGGAAGGTGTTCATAGGTATGATCTTTATCAGCTTGATGTCCCGTTTTCCAAAAGCTTTTTCCGGGGGAAGAGTTACGGCATATTCATTTCCCAATTCTTTATTTAGCAGTGCTGAATCTAAGCCGGGAAGAATCTGTTTTTCGCCGACGCAGATAATTGCCGGCCCGTATTTCCTTTCTGTAAAATAAAGCTTGTTATCTTTGGCGACCTTTTCGCTGGTAGTATCAAAAATCTTGCCGTCCGCCAGTTTCCCAGTATAATCAACTTCCACAAAATCCTTTTCTTTTACAACTTCGGCCATGATGGGGTTCACTTACCTTTTTATTTATAAAATTTTGTATTGAGAGTTTTGAATAACCCTTAAATCCGAATGTAATCTCGCAGATTTATTCGTAAATTCAAAACACTCAAAAATGCTAAAAGCATTTTTAGTGTCCAAGAAAAGCCAACAGCTTTTCTCAGGACTCTAAAGAGAACTTTGAATAGTGCTCAATGAAACAAAGATTTCATTGGCACTTAAATGAAGTAGTTTCTTCATTTATAGTTTTTTAAAGTTCTCTATTATCAATAATCCGTACTGCCGACATCCGGGATTATCTGCCTGAAGAATTCAATCTCCAATCCATCAAATTTTTCCAGGTCACCAAGCCCTGCAGTTATGATGTTAGTGTCGTAATCATGCCCTATTGAATAATATCTTGCTTTGCTCCAGGCCTCGCCCCATTTGTCGGGAGGCAGGTAACCGCCGTTTTGGTAACATCCGTCAGTAGTCGAATCTAGATGGCGTAAAATAGTTATTTCGATACTTGCTCCCCGTTCGGCCAGCTCAAACCACTCGTCAGCTTTTTCTTCGTTGAACTGCTCTTCGAGCTGGCTCGGGCTCGGACTGATTTTTATATCCATACCGGTTACGGGATCTTTTCCTATCGTGCCCACGTGGCTTTTATAGATCCCATCCAGCAGCCTATAATCGGGAATGAATCCTGCAAATACCCAGTACTGCACCTGCGAATTACAGAAAGCTCCGCCATAAATCCTTCTTTCTTCATAAACCCGTTCGCCGTCAGGCGTTTCATTGGGGTAAGCTTCCCGACCTTCAGCGGTTAATCTAGAAAGCTTAAAGGAATTCCTGCCTTCAGCTTCATCATTATCACCAGCTTCGAATTCAAAACCTAAATAATGATTGAATCCGGAACCATAATATTCCATCCGGTGCACGATTTCAAGCGTTCCAGGCCATTTTTTTTCTCCTTTGAAATCCTCCGGCGCATATTCCACGCCAGTTATATCTAATTTATACTTTCCTGAATATTGCGGGTATTTCTGAGTACAGCCCAGCAAAGTTCCGACTAAAGCGACTAATCCTGATTTTTTAAAGAAATTTTTACTCATATTATCTTCCGGTAGAAATATACTATTTAAAATATCCGTATATGATGTTTAACCCAATTGCTTTTCCCAAACCTAAATCCTTGACCAGTCATCAAATCAACTATCGTGATCTTATGAATCTCAGGACTTTTTCTGCTGCTTTTTTGGCAGTAAGATCAGTAGTATCTAAAATAAGATCGTAATGGGACTCATCCCGATGATCAAAGCCGTAATATCTCTTATATCTTTCAGCGTCCTCTTCTTCTCTTTCAAATGTTCTTTTCTTCACGGTTTCAAATGATCCCATTTTTCCTTCATTCCTCCGTTCCTGCTTTTCTTTGTCCTGCAGGTCCTTCCAGATCCTTCTGGCCCCTTCTTCCGGACTGACTTTTATGAATATTTTGATGGACTTCGGCAGGAAATGAAACTGCGTCCTGCCTTCGACGATGATGATCTTCCCTTTCTTTTCTGCCGCTTCCGCTTCTGCTGCCGCTTTCTTATCCACATCGACATCGGTTTCCGAATGAGTTTTCGCATATTCATTGAGTTCCTGAAGCGTCATGCCTTTCTGCCGGGCCAATTCCCTGCGGATCCCCCCCACGTAGATGCGTTCAGCGCCCAATTTTTTAACCAGGATTTCAGCAATAGTGCTTTTACCGCTGCCCGGCGTTCCGGAGATAGTTATTATCATAAAATAAGAAGCAGCATCTAATTAATAAAATCTTCTTTTCTTAAATGGGCATCAATTACTAAAAAGCAAACTTGCAGACACCACCATTAAAAAACAATAATGCTTAAATAGGGACATTTACATTAGCAGGTAATCATGTATCATGCCGGTTTACAAGACACACCAGAAGTCAGGGAAAAAATCAGAGAAATGAATATCGAAAGCCTTATTTTTCTTCAGCTGATTAAGGGAAAAAATACCTTGGAAGAGATAAGTGATGGCGGTTCTTGGCTTGTTGGATTTGGAAAACGGCCCAGTATCGAAGAACTTCAAAATAGAATTAACTATTTAATCGAAGAAGGACATGTTAGAGAGGCTTCTGAAGGAAAATATTATATCTCGGATTTGATTACGTGTTAGATTTACACTAAAACGCAAATTTTAAATAGGGGTTTTCTTTTCTTATTGATATGTTTGATAAAAAAGAGGAGCTTCCGAAGAAAAACAATAATTTCTTGGTGGTAGCAGCTGTTACCATAGGGGTCTTATTGTTAGCCGTGTTTGTAGTCCGCCCTGGAGTGGTCGGTTACGGCGTATATCAACAGATAGAAGATTCTAATGTTTCACCGAAAGAGTATGCTCAAAATATCCAGCAATTAAGCCGTGATCTGGAAATCGCCAAAGCTAATCTTTCATCCTATTCTGCATTTACCGGCGCAATTGTAGCTCAAGTTGGAGAAATGAGTGATGGCTTAGTGGAATGTAAAGAAGAAGTTGAACGTAGCAAAGCCGCAGTTGAGGAAGCACAGAAACAAATATCTGCCAAAGAAAGCGAATTGGCTTCTCTTAACAGTAAGATGGATCAGCAAATAACTGATCAGGTCGCTCAGAAGACTGCCGTATTAGAAGAAGATAAGAATGTCTGCCAGAATTCTTTATCTGAAAAGGAACTGGAATTAGGCGATGCACAGGAAAAATACGAATTGTTAGCGAGAAACGCCGCCAGGAATATCTGCTGTAAAGCTAAAGTTGATAATCCGCAAATAAATTTTTATGATATTGCTAACGATAAAATAGTCTGTCTGGAAGAAGGAAGCAACACATTGAATTGTTAACGATAAATTAAACCATTAACAAATTGTTTCACGCATTTTTATGATATTAACGAATTGTTTCATAAGTGGTTTCTTTTAATCTGCCTTGTTTATCTTTTAGCCATTGCTCAATCCAGAATTTTGTTGCTTTAGCAATTCCCCAGTTCTGGTAGCGGCGCATGGAAGTTATTGCCGGCGTCTTGATGCAGGCGTAATTTCCGTGTTTTAGCAGTTGCAGGGTCAATTTTCTGTGTTCCTTGACAGTTATTTCCGGGTTGTATCCGCCAGTCTGCTGGAAATTTTTTTTGCGGCAGATCAAAACGCCGCTGCATCCATGGTAAATATTAAAAGAATTATACATGTTTTTGAAATTAAGAGCTGATTTGTATGAAAAAGAAGGAAGATCCGGTTTTGCAGTAGTGGTGGCGACAGCTATTTCTTCTGTAAATTCCTGTTTTATTTTTTCAAGGGCATTAGGAGCCAGTTGAGTATCTGCATCCAGGAAAACAAGGATATCTCCTTTGGAATTTAAAGCTCCTGCATTTCTGGCCACGGAAACATTCGGCCTGGGCAGAGAAAGGCAGCTGATCCGGCTATCGGCCAGTTTTTTGGCGACTTCTTCGGTCTTGTCGGTGCAGCCGTTAGTGACGATGATGGCTTCGTAATCCTGCAGGGATTGTTTTTTTATGCTCTGGACCGTTTTTTCCAGATAATTTTCTTCGTTATGCGCAGGGATGATGATAGAGAAAGCAGGTTTCATCGGAATGCTCGGAGAAGATGAGTTTTAAAGAATTGTTATGCTGGAAAATATAGGTTAGTGGCGAACAGAAGGATGGTTATTATTTTTTGAAAATCTTTGCCTATTATAATATCGGCAGAAAGTTTTTAATATAAGTTTATCTTTCTTGTTGGTTGA
>JBBSZV010000031.1:0-2125 GCA_038044525.1 Nanobdellota archaeon | reverse complement strand
ATATGGTCTCACCAAAGTGAGGTAGTATATGCGAACTAAAAACGGGATAGTACAACCAGAGCAATTTTCGGAAACCTTTATAATCCTAAAACTTCTTCTTAATCATTATGAAAAAGAGGGTGTTATCACCATGAAAAAGATGTGGTTGTCGGCAGTGCTGCTACTGGTATTATTTCTCGCTGCGGCAGCGACAGCGACAGCACAGAAGCAGTACTCTCTGAAACTGTTGGCCGTGCAGGAGAATGCTGACGGGAGCCAGACCGGCAGCGGCGCTGATCTTTATCTGGAACTTAAAGAAGGTTCCGGCAGGGTTTTCTTAGACACATTTCCCGCTACCAAGATCGACACCCAGATATCTACCAGATTCGCTAAAGAGATAGCCTGCCATTTTTACAAGCTGTCTTGCGATAAGTATGATTTCATCTATACCATAAAAGCAGAATCAAATATCATCGGCGGGCCTTCAGCCGGAGCAGCCATAGCTGCCCTTACTGCCATCGCTATCCTTGATCTGGATTATAGTCAAGATATAGCTATCACTGGCACCATCAATTCCGGCGGCATCATCGGCCCGGTCGGCGGCGTCAAAGAAAAACTGGAAGCCGCTTCGCGATTAGGGCTGGATACGGTTTTAGTTGCTAAAGGAACTGCTTCTCCGCCTGATGATAAAGATTTCAGCGAAGTTAATGCGTCGGGACTTAACGCTTCAGAACTCAATGCTTCAGAGCAGTTCATCAATCTTACCCAATACGCAAAAGAAAATCTTAGTTTGGCGGTCATAGAGGTAAGTGATCTGGATGAAGTCATGTTATATCTGACCGGTGCGCAGCTAAATCACAAAGAAGTCATTATAGAAGAAAATCAGGAATATACTGAAATCATGAGCAGTTTGCAGAATCTTCTCTGCCAGCGGATAGACAAAATCGAAAGCGAATTAAAAAAAGAAGGCATTTCGGTTAACGAATCAGTTTTGCAGCGGGTACGTGAACAACAGGGTAAATCGGTCAATGCTACCTTGCAGGGAGACCATTATTCTGCGGCCAGCTATTGCTTTACTGCTAACATCATGCTGCGCTCTTTTTATTATCAGGAAAAAAAACCAAGCTTAAATACCCTCTGGAATCGTTTTAGTAAATTAGAACAAGATGTGGAAGCATTAGATAACGATATTTCTAAAGAGCCAATAGAAACTATTTCTGACCTTCAAACATATATCATCGTAAAGGAACGTCTTAACGATGTGCGCGAACAGATAGCTAAATTCAAAAAATTGCAGCAGGATCCGGAACAGAAATTTTATGAAATTTTAAGTTACGCAGAAGAGCGCTATTTCTCTGCGCAGGCTTGGATGAAATTCTTTTCCATGAACGGAAAAAAACTGCTCCTGGATAAAGAGCATCTGCAGCAATCTTGCCGGCAGAAAATTTCTGAAGCGGAAGAACGCCAGCAGTATGTCAGCCTATACATAAGTGAATTTGATGCCCAGAATATCAAGGAACGTATAGATGGCGCGATCGATGCGGACAAGAAAGGAGAATATGAATTATGTCTGATCAAGGCCATACAGGCCAAGGGCGATGCCAATGCTATTTTAAGCGTCATGGGCGTGCGCAAAGATGTCTTGGTTGAAGTGCTGGATAGTAAAATTCTGGCGGTCAAAAGAGTGATCGCTGAAAACAGCGCAGAGGGAAAATTTCCCATCTTAGGATATTCTTATTATCGATATGCCACCTCTTTGAAAGAGGAGGAATCTTACACCGCCCTAGTCTATTTAGAATATGCTATGGAGATGAGCGATCTAAGCTTGTACTTCCCGGAAGAGAAGACTTTTCTGCAAAGAATTTCTGAAAGGATCTTTATTACTGAAGATATGTGGTGGGGGTTTGTGGTCGGGGCAGCAGGGTCATTGATTTTATCGCAGATTTTTTTAAGAAGGAAGAAAAAGAAAAAGCTTAGTAAGTAAAATCTCAATCTCAAAACTCTTCAAATGCCTTCAATTAGTCATAAAATTCCTATTAAAACGCAGGGAAAAATGAATATAAACCCCTGGCCAACCCCGAAAGGTTGGCTGGGGAAAAAGAGGTGATAGATGTTTACTACTCTAAAATAGGCACTTATATATAAA
>JBBSZV010000030.1:0-7870 GCA_038044525.1 Nanobdellota archaeon | reverse complement strand
CCAAATCGTCCACTCCTCTTTGAGAAAATACTGCCGTCGCTCCGCTTCTGGAGATGGTCTCCACCATCTCCCGCAAAGTCCGTTCTTCCTGCTCTAAAAATAAGTTCAGCTGGGTTGGATCGGTGATCTGGATCTTCGCGTCTATCTCCGTGTTCTTGATCTCCAGCGCCGCATCCAATAGCGCCACCTTAGCGTTCTCTATCCGTTCCGGCATGGCGGCATGAACTCTTTCCTTGTCTAACACGATGCCCTGCACCAATTCGCTGCTGTCTGCTCCTTCACCGACGATGATCTCAACTTTGATGTCGCCAAGATTGATTTTGCCTTCGGCAGCCACCAGTTTGACCGCCCGCAATATCAATTCTGAAAGAACTTCTTTATTCGCTTCGGCGCCTTTTCCCGTCATGGCGGTTATGATAATGTTCCGCAACATCTCTTCATGTTCCAGAGAGATGCTTTGGGCCAGATTTTTAAGGATTTTCTGCGCCTGCACTTCCGCCATCCGGTATCCCTTCACCAGCACCGTGGGATGTATTTCCATCTCCAATAAATCTTCAGCTTTTTTTAACAATTCCCCAGCTAAGACTACCGCAGTGGTCGTGCCGTCTCCGACGATATTTTCCTGCGTCTTAGCGACCTCAACCACCATCTTGGCGGCAGGATGCTCAATCTGCATCTCTTCAAGAATTGTAACGCCGTCATTTGTGACTATGACCTCTCCGATGGAATCGACGATCATCTTATCCATCCCTTTCGGACCGAGAGTGGTCCTGACGGTCTGCGCTACTGCTTTCGCTGCCGCGATGTTATTTCTTTGCGCATCCCTGCCGGTCGTCCTTCTGGTATCTTCCGGCAGGATGAATATAGGCTGGATATTATCTGACATATTATTTCCTCCCTGACAACTTCCCACCCACATCTCTTTTTATAAGAATTGTGAAAGAAAAGGATTTACCGATAATATCCGCTTAACTCAAACTTTCCGTCATGGTTTTCTACAATCAGATCGAAACACTCCAGCATCCTTTCCAAAGAAAATTCAGGAGGGCTGAGAATTTCAGCAAGATTATTTAAGATAAAAATGTTGAAATCTATCCCCTTGCCTAAAAGTTTATGAGTTTCCATATTAACGACGACTAAATGATCATCATGATTTTCAATCAGATAATATCTTGAATTTTTATGCTCCCTTAATCCTCTTTCGAGATCATGCGGTTTTGTCACTAATCCTTCCTTTTTGAAGCTAATAGTTCCCATTATATCTCTGCAGAAATAACTTTTCCCAGACCGGGGCCATCCATTAACCAGGACCAGATAAGGATTTTCACTTTGTTCTCTTAAGATCCTTTCTGCTAAAAATGTTACGGCTTCGCTGTAATCCATCACGGGCGAGTAAGTGTACATATCTTTTCAAGCTAAACGGGCTTTATAATGATTATGGAGAAAAAAATAATTTCTTAAAATTTATTTACTCTTTTCTCTTTCTTAAGCCGTATAGCAGCAACGGAGCCAGCAGCAATAAGGCATTATTCTCTTTTCCGTTCCCTCCGCTAGAATAGCTGCATCCTTCTCCCTGCGGTTCTAGGACTAATTTATCATTCGGCAAATCACAATCGACCTCTTCCGCAAAACCAGAACAGCTTTCTTCACCCAAATTTTCTTCACAGACTTCCCTTATCCACGGCTGATAACAGCCCGGCAAAGTGTAGATGGTGCTTCGCCCGCATATGGCTTCGCCATCATGAGATATCAATCTTGAAGCTATTCCCGTAACATAATCTGCATTTTCATGGCTGACATATATTCCGCCGCCGGAATCTCCCCTGCAGGCATCCGGCATGCCGGGAAAACCTGAACCGATAGTTATTTCCAAATCGTCACGCCTGATGATAGGTACGTTCGCTTTCTTCAACACGCCGGAATTATCATTCTCATCCTTTCCGTATCCGGCGATTACTACATTGTTGCCGACAGATAACCGCTCTTCGTACAGCTCGGGAGACATTATCGGTAACGTGGCTGCATCTTTGATAGGCTTTTTTAGTATCACCAAACCGACGTCATTCCAGTACGCAGGCCCGTCATTATATCCTGGGTATCTTGCAGTAGCCGCAGCATCGTGTACAAATTCCATCTTTTGTTCATTGATGACTTCTTTCAGATCAGAAACGCCGTAAATAAATCTTGTATAAAATGGTTGTGAGATGCAATGCCCAGCGGTGAGAACAATTTGCTCGTGAATTAGCGTGGCTGAACATAACCCTGAACCTATTATCAAGCCGCCGATTGCCGGTATTTCTCCGTGTTCAATCTCTTCACCGTAAAAAATCTCCGTTTGCTTCTGTGGCGGATCGATTTCATCGACGCTATAATCGGTTTCTCCACCGCAGCCGATTGCAGATGCAGTGCAAATCATAGCTAAAGTTTTGTTTATTGATTTGATTTTTACCATAGCGATGTTATCTCCCAAATTTTATTTCCCAAATTTTTTTCTTCTCAGGGCGTAAGCTAACCCGGCTGCGCCCAATATAAAATTAAAATAATGATTATTTGACTGGCCTAATGGTTGGTTAGAAAGCCGGCCGGAATAATTGCAGCCTGTATCTTCTATCATTACAAATGGTTCTTGTTGGTTCTCGGTGATGGGGTTGCTTGAACCTCCTTCTTCATCGCCGCCCGCCCCGCTGCCAACTTTCCCATTACCCCCTTCGCCATCGCCCCCCCCAATATTACCATCATAAACGTCACTGCAATCTCCTTCATCCCTGCATTTCAGCAATGCCGAATACCTTTCATCGGTAAGATCGGTGAATACCCCCGGCAATGTCACTACTGCTCCATGCCCGCACTGTACCGGCATATCTGGCGGAACTCTGGAAGTGATCCCAGTTAAATATTCTTTACCATCAACTTCTATGTAAGTCGGCCCGCCAGAATCGCCGTAACATAGATTTGGCGCTTCTGGTTCATCTAAACCCACCACCATCTCTTCGATCGACGAAGAAGGATCTGAACTGGGCCCCTCTTCAGTAAAAAAAGCGGTGATGGGCACCACGCCATAAAATAAATTGCCAGATTCCACCACACCATTTTCACCGTAACCGACAATGGTTACCATCTTGCCTACTTCCAATGCTTGCGGGAATGCTTCTTTTGGCAAAATCTCCGCCGTGACAGCGTTCTCGATAGGTTTCTCTAACAGCGCCCAGCCGACGTCTTTCCATAGATAATTATTATTAAAATTATACGAAGCATGTTTCACTGCAAAAAAAACATCATGGACGCATTCGTCACAGGCTTCACTGATGTCTGAATATCCGTAAATTGCTTTTTCTAAATAAGGCACGCAGTGCGCGGCGGTAAGTATAAAATCCGGTTTTATCAAAGTTCCAGTACACATCTCTTGACCAAGATAAGTCATCGCGATGATCGAAGGGAAATCTTCATGTAATCCCTGCGTTCCATTGATGACATTGGTTTTATAATCGGGAAAATCTTTTGCGTTAACTTTGGCATCTTTGCTATTGCCACCGCTATTATCGATGCCAAAGCATCCTGCTGAAGTTAAAGAAATGGTTAAAGAAGTTAAGAGCGATGTTAATGTATCTCTATTTAATGCATTTTTAGTTAACATGCCCTTATTCATTTTTCTCCTATTTGCTTTTTTTTCTTAGAGAATAAAACGCTCCTGCTGCTAAAAAAAATAAGGCTGGATACGGATTGCTGCCGTTTCCCGGAGCGCTTGGAACACTCGGAGCATAACTGCAACCCCTATTTTCCCCGCTTAACATTTTAGGATTTTCTCTTTCTGGGTCTTCCTGCCAGGAGATTGAAGAACAAACTCCATCGCCTTCATCTTTTCCTAAATCAGCATTATTGCGTAATGCCGCCATGCTTCCGCCGTTTTGGCTGCTTTTAAGTGTTTGATAAGATTCTTCTACCCAATTAAGTTCTGGCCCGACTCCCGCGCCGATATACCCATAACCGCAGGTTATGCTGGGAGTTCCCGGCGGTAATCTGGAAGTTGCCGTAATCAATTCCCCTGAATCTGTGATTGTCGGCCCTCCTGAATCACCATAACAGGCATCGGGGCTGCTTCCAGGAAATCCGTTATCTCCGTCAGGATAATTCTCCCCGTAAAGAACATCAGAACCGTAATGTTCCCTTACTGGAACTTTCCCGCAATTCAATTTTCCAGCCATCCCGTTTTCATCCCGCACATAACCGCAAAGATTTACTATCTCTCCTACGGGAGTTTCATCTTCGTAATCTTCTTCAGGCAGAATATCTGCAGTAACGGAACCTAAAATCGGCTTTTCAAGCAAAATAACGCCCAAATCACTAGTATCATAACCAGGGGGGACATTTTCTCCCCTCTTTAAATAATCCATAATTACTGAATAATTAGCTGGACTATAATCAGGATGGATTTCCGTGCCTGAGATGCCGTGCAAACAATCCGGATCAACTTCTGCTACATCTTTTGAACCATAGACTACCCAATCTGGGTACGCCGCGACACAGTGCGCAGCAGTTACCACATAATCCGGTTTGATTAATGTTCCAGTACATGAAGAAGAAGTTCCGTTATATCCTTTTGTAAGAGCGACAATGAAAGGAACTTGATAGTGTTCGGCTGGAGTTCCGTTAATGACTTTGGTTTCATTTTCTGGAGGATGGAATTGCTGGACTTCTGTTTCAACAGCGCATCCTAACGCTAATAAAGAAGTTAAAGCGGCCAGATTTTTTTTCATTTGAATTAAATTAATAATGATAAAATACTTTAAAATATTTCTGCGAGGCAACCTAGAGATTGTATTATCTAGATTATCAGAAAATACTCAAAGTCCAAGTGCGAAGCGTTCAGGTTTTTTGCGCAAAATATGCGGGATAGGCCAATCTACATCATAGATTTTTGAGCATAATAATCTTTATAAGAAAATTGCCCTTAAAATTGAAATTATTATTCGACGGGGGTATCCATGGCACGAATCATTTTCTTAGGCACCGCAGGAAGTTCCGCAGTAGTCAGCAGGCAGCTGCGCTCTTCAGGAGGCATAATCGTCCAGGTAGGTGATCTGCAATTGCATCTCGATCCCGGCCCGGGAGCTTTGACTAAAGCAAAAGAATATGGAGTAAACCTGCATCATACTACCGCAGTTCTGGTTTCGCATAACCACATCAACCATTGCAATGACTTAAATGCGGTCATCGATGCCATGACTCACGGCGGCCTGGAACACCGCGGGATCGTCTTGACCAGCAAATCGGTGCTGCAGCATTCTGACAAGCATCATCCGTTCTTGACTAAACACCACCAAAATCTGGTGGAAAAGATCATTCCCGTGGAAAAAAACCATAAAGTTGGTGTAGAGCTGATTGAAATCCACGCCTTATCAGCAGAACACAGCGACCCGACTGCCGTCGGCTTCAAACTATTCTGTCCTAAATTCACTGTTGCTTACACCGGCGATACGCAGCTGACGCCAAAATTGATGGAAGAACTTGTGGGCAGCGATCTGCTTATTTTAAACGTCCCTTACCCTGGAGAAGAAGGTACTGGCATGAGCATGAATTTGGATGTCAATGCCGCCGTGCAGATAATCTCCCACGTCAAACCGAGGATGGCCATATTGACGCATTTCGGATTGCAGATGCTGAAGTCCGATCCCCTCGTGCAGGCGCGTGAAGTGCAGAGGATTACTGGCATACAGACTATCGCGGCGTATGACGGGTTGGCTATCAGCCCAGGTTCCGGATCATACCATTCTCCGGTAAAAGGATTTGACTGAGGATAAAAAAAATGAACAAGGCTAAAGTTAAAGGATGCGGAACTGAAAACGCTGATGAAAAAAGAAAAACATTCTCTATAGATGACATACTGACTGTCGCTGCCGCAACTTATTGCGAATCTGTTGGTAAAACAGCGGGAGATTATGATCTCGTTTCCGTCCGCTGCAGAACTTCCACCCCTTTCAGAAGTTCGTATCCAGCTAACGACTATCGCGGCCACGCCGATGGAGCGATAAGTGCAAGAAGCCGTCCGCCTGACATCATGGAAGAGCTGGCCCGCTGCGTGCCGAAAGGAACGGAAAAGGTCGCTGATTACCGGGAAAATATCGCCATGAACAATTACATGGTTTTCCAGTACGCGACCGGAACTGCGCTGGTTCCGAGAAAATAGTTTAACTATTTGTTCAATTTCTTATACCAACAACCCGATAGCCCAGACCATCCCTAAGGCGATAAAACATCCTGCGCTGATGAACGGCATGGCCGGATAAAATTTATTTTCATCGCCTTTCCATAATAACACTGCTAATCCTAACAACGCTCCGAAGGGAATGATTAAACTCTGCCACAAGCCGAACTCTTTCAGAACCACGCCGGCAAATATCAATGGAAATCCAATATCTCCGCCGCCCAAGATTGCGGTGCGTACTTTTCCTGCTTTCATGCCTTTTGCCGGTTTCTTTACCGCTTTTCCAATTCCAGTTCCGATCTTGTAGGGGATCATCAATCCGGCAAAGATGTGCGCTTTCGCCTGCGATTTCGCCAGCGCAATCATGTGCTTTGACTTCCATACTGCATAAGCATCGTAAGCGGAAATGAAGATAAGAAGGATTATCACCGACCATAGATTGAACAGTGGGACAAATATCGCTGCTAATCCGCCGTAGATGAACAATTCAGTGAAGTTATGCACCAAGACATTGGGCTTAAATGTCTTCCATGCGCCGAAAATCAATCCTAAAATTATTGCTACTTCTTTTTGCAGAAAAGCGCTCCCTGCTATTATCAATGCCGCTGTCGCCGCCAATAAAAACCACAGCTTCCATACAAAAGTCAGGTTATACCGCATCAACAGGAACAATAATCCGGTACCGATTAGAATAGCGATAACGACGTGGATGAACGATGTTTTTTCGTCTAAAGGCGGCCGTTCTCCGATCGGCAGATCCTTGAATTCAGTTTTTCCTGTTTCTTTGCTTTTAGCTGAATCGATGTAGTTGTATACGACTGCGATGCCGATGAATTGCGCGATAAGAAAAATAGTTAACATCACTACGGTCATGGTAAGGCTATGTTTCATACGCTGTAGAAAAGAAAAATAGTTTATATATCTATTCTATTGGGAACTCTTTTTAAGATACATGCGCGACGTGATAAAGATGTGATAGGAAGGGGCGATAAAAGATGTGAGAGCATAATACAATATTTTTAACGCAATTTTTATAAAACTGCTCCTTAAATAAACTAAACTATGAAACATTCCTTACTCGCAGCAGCTTTTTTGAGTCTTAGCTCTTGCGCTCCGCTATCTGAACCGGAGGTTAAAACCCCGCTGGTTGATATTGGAAGTTCCGGAATAAATCTTGAAGCAACTCTAAAGGCTGTTCCGATTGACAGTTATCCCGAAAACAAAATCAGTACCAGAGATAAGATCGAAGCTATTTTAAAGGAATTAAAACAACCCGGAGACTACAGGATGGGTGGAATTGATTTAAGTTCGAAAAATATCTCTGTCCAGTTCTATTTTGAGATTTGTGATAAAAATTTAAGGTTTGATTATTGCCTGAATAGCCTTTCTTTAATGATTTACATTGCTGACTTGGAGAAAAACTCTGAAATTTTTTTAGTTGATTCTCCGCCTTACGGAACCTTAGATTATTTTGATTTCTGTAAAAATGGCGGCTGTAAGATAAGGCCGCTAGGTTATCAGATATTGGGATCAGAATTATTGAAGAGAATAGTTGATATAGGTTACAGACAAGTCATTGACGAAAATAAAAAAAGTTTTATTGATTCTGAGGTTGAAACTATTTTTCAGAACTTAACCGAATTTTAGTTGAACCCAACATAACCCATT
>JBBSZV010000029.1:0-7359 GCA_038044525.1 Nanobdellota archaeon | reverse complement strand
CAACCAACAAGAAAGATAAACTTATATTAAAAACTTTCTGCCGATATTATAATATCTTTTTCAGATAGTCAATGTTTCCTAATATGTCCTCCGGATTCATTTTTCATAACCTCTTATCACATCCGCAACTTCAACATCATAATCCTGCGACCGGTTTTCAAAGTCCTTGATGTTGGCCATCCAGACATCTTTCTCTTTGGCATATTTCTGCAGAAAATCAAGCATTCCCTGCTGATTCCCAGAGACTATGCATTTTACCAGATCCTTCTGGTGATCAGTATAAAATTTGGCAAACCGCCCATATGCTGAATTAATCACTCCTTGCACGGCGGCAAACTTATTGCCCTGATAAATTTTTTTTACCCATTGGCTGTTTACCTCAATCTTACTATACAGGATGAATGGAGCCAGAGCAAGAATGTCTTCAGGTTTGACTTCAAGATTTTTAAGATAATCAGATTCCATAAATCTTTTTGTTGTTATCCTTTTCTTGCTGTCTGAACCGGCTGATTGTATTATCTGGACCAAAGACTTATAGGCGCGAACAGCAGCTACTGCTTTTCCTACGCTTTGCAGGTTGATCAGGCTTCGGTTTGTAGGAGCGTAAACACTGCCACAAATATTATTTTCTTCAGCCGCATGATGGCATCCTTTACAAAGGTCTAATGTGAACGCGATCCCTTCTTTTGATCCGGTAGAACTTTTGATGCAGTTGCTTAGTCCGGAGAGGTATACTAAAAATTCGCTGGTCATCGCCGATAATGGTATCGAGCCAATGCTTTGATATAATTGGATGACAGTATCCGTCATCGATCCGTCAACCTTTTCAACGGTTATAGCGCTGCTTTTCCTTCTCTTTATCATGTCCCTGATGTCCTGCTTTAAAGACTTGAACTGGTCAATAGGAATCTCGATGACCATCCTGTCACGGACAGCCTTGTCCATCTCTGCAATGCCTTTATATTCAGCCCCTTCGTTGATGGTCAGTATCCTGTATTGATATCGCTGACCTTTTGGAAGCTCTACCCCGACAGCAAAGTCAAGCCCTTTAATGTTGAACTCGTATTCTAGGTAAGGGATGAGAATGTTCTGGATAAGCGCTGGAGCCCTGTTGGCTTCGTTCAAGATAACTCCTGGATATGTGAGGATTGGAGTTGTACCGATGGATTCTTTCAGTGTCGCTCCGCCCTTTATCTTTCCAAAGTCAATATCTATGAATGCTTCTTCGTTCATACCTGGAGTTATCGTCCTGTTGACATATTGTCCTGTTCCAAAGAAGGCGTTCATGGCCATCTTGGCCAGATGAGTCTTACCTCCTCCGCTTTTTCCGGTCTCAAGAATGTCAGCATTTGCTATGGCTCCGATGGTAAGAAAATCCTTGATATCTAAAGATACGGTTTCTCCCTCGTTCATCCCCTGCAATCGTACAAATTCTCTGGACTGCCTGAAATCAGTAGTTAAACTCCTTAACCTGTCTTCGAGCGTTGCAATATCTTTAATATCAGTTGGTTTCATCTTCTTGAACTTCCTCCAGAACTTTTATCTTCACTTCAACAAGTGTTTTAGGCTTTAATTTAGTGTTAAGAATTTTAGGGATGACAATAATACTTTGACTTCCTTGTTTTGAGATCTGTTTTGTTAGTGTGAATTCAGCCATTTTCATATGTCTCTGATATGCAAGACACCATACCAAATGTTATCCACCCCTTGGAAATTATTATTCAAGAACGTAGTTTATTTATAAATATTTCGGCGGTTTACTGTTATCCAGTAACAACATATTTTAATCAAAAGAATGGGTAGTGCGAAGATTTGACTGATGCAATTTTAAACAATCAGTTCAAGATGCGGAAAGTTATCAATCAAATATTGACACAACCAATTATTCTAACACCAACTTCTGCCAATTCTCCCGGTAATACCTGTATTTCGCATCGAATTCTTCTTTAGGTGTCAACGAGATACCCAGCTTCTGCAATTTCTCTTTCAACAGCCGCAGCGTTTCTTCCTGATCTTCCGGGGAAGACATCTTCTCCAATTCAAGGATATGCCCGTATCCTCTGGTGCAGTCCAGCATCACGCTGATACCTTCCCAATCAAACACCCTCCTTTTCCGGAACCATTTGATATTAACTCCATATCCCAAACTTAAAAACAGTTTCTCCAGTATCTCAAAATCTTCTTTATTAAATTTAATCTCTATCTCCTCGCGCTGCTCATCATGCAGTTTTCCTTTCTTAAGCCAGATTTTTGAATAAGTGTTATTGCGCTGGATGCGTAAATCCTGTCCGGCATCAAAGTAATAGGTTTCCTGATCGTCGTCGCTGATGAATTCAGCATTCTCTTTGAAAAATTCTAATAATTCTTCATACTTTTCCTGAGAAATAAAACTGCGGATCTCTATCTCAATGTTGTTCATAAATTCTTCAGCTCCTATCAGACTAAGGTAATCTCTATTTTATTCTTTCCGGTAGGCTCGATTATTACTTCCCGCCCTTTCCTAAGCTTCAAGATTTCAGCGATCGCTTTAGGGACTTTAACGTCAAGAGATGAGCCTGAAGTGCCTATATGCGTCTTTCGCGCCAAACCCCAGATTCCAGCTTCTTTTGCTTTTTCTTCAATCTGCTTGCTTACTGCTCCTTCAAATATAGTCTCTTCGCAGACCGGGCACACTAGAGCTTCAAATTTACCCAGCGAGATTCCTAATTGAATAAAATCAACTTTTTTCTTGACAAAACTTGCTTTTTCACATTTATAACATTCCATGATTTCACCCGTTGATAAATACTGTTTTTATTAAAAACTTTGAACTTATTTTTTTATACGCAACCGAATAATAACTATAAACCGCAAGGAAACCATCGGTCTGTTGGTATTTTGAGCCGCGCTCTAATGCTTCAAGGATCTGTTGAACCGATACCCCTTCAATATGCATCTTCTCTTGTGCGTGTTTTGTAACCATCAAATCTTCTTCAGTTAGCATTTATACGCACCAATACGTACCAATACGTACTAATATATTTAAATCTTTCCTCTCAAAAGAAATTATTCAGCCCCTTCTGCGCCATCTCTTTCTGGATTTCTTTTAATTTTTCCAATTTTGCCCTTACTCTTTCTTCCCCGAAATCGTGCTCTTCCACCAATAATTTCAATAGTTTCTGCTCATCTATCTTTTTCCATTCCAGCGGATAGTCGTCGGTCACCGGAATGTGTTTTATAGTATCAAAAACTTTTTTCCATGATAAGTCCGGATAATGCTTTTCCCATCCCGTCAGCCGGAAGATCTCCTCAAAATTCTTCCCCTGCTCTTTCAACAATTTCAATCCGGTTTTCGGGCCGATGCCCTTCACGCCGCCAGGGTTATAATCGGTGCCGACTAAAATAGCCAGCACTATCAGCTGGTCTAAATCCAACCGAAGATTGTCCAGCACTTCCTGAAGCGAGATCATCTCCGGATTTACTTTCTGATAGGCGAAAGTTCCTGCTTTTTTACGTCTTCCTTCCACGGACAAGTTTCTCACCAGCAGCGGACAGCCGAAGATCAGGTTGTCGTAATCCTGGCTCACGGAAGCATAAGCGTCGCCGTTCTTCACCATGCGGGCGGTCTGCGCTTCCCCTTCCGACGGCGCCTGCACGATGGGCAGACCCAAAGCCATTATTATTTCCTTAGCATCTTCAAGCATCTCTTTATTTAGTACCGCCGTCCTCGCAGCATATTTGCGCATCGCACCGACATCTCCTTTCACTTCCGCCCCCTTAAATTTCAATAACGCTTCTTTCTTTACCTGCGTCCTTTTCTCCCAGGTCTTCTGCTTGATCTCAGGAGCTTTTCCGTCAAAGACAAAGACTAATTTCAATCCCTTCTCCATCAGGACTGTGGTCCTGCTGAAAAGCCCGATCAGATGCGAAGTTACCCGGCCCTTGCTGTCGGTGAGCACCGAACCGTCAGGTGAACGGATGGTAGTAAGAAACTGGTATAACAGATTCATGGAATCTACCGCTAAGACTTTGCCTTTAAGGTCGCTGATGGAAATCTCTTTCTTTACCATCAATTCTTTAAAATTCAAGCCCACCGAAAATCACCCGTACAATAGTTTAGCGCCATCATTTTACCAGATCGAGCAATTTTTTATAATTTTTGCTGGATTTATTAGCCCACCGGTATGCCTGAAGCATAGCTAATGAAATTGCCGCTCCGCCGGGGACTAAAAAGACTCCCCCGGCAACTGTGTACATCGCTCTTTTTTTCCAGCGTTCGGTATTTAAGGTCTGCCTGATCTCATCTACTTCTTCTTTCTTGTACACCGCTGCTGCCACCACCATAAGGTCTCTTTCTTCTCCCAGGGAATGGATCAGGCGCTTTTTGTTAAACCAAAATACGATTCCGGATTTTCCTTCCGGCAATGAAGGGACTAAAGAGGCTTGTTTCTGACGTTCTATGAACAAGCCCTGCAGCAGCTCTTCCATGAAACGTACCCTTTTGAGCAGGCTCTTGAAAACTATGCTGCGGTGCCCTTCCGATTTTATCAGCAGCACATAACCAAGAATCTTATGAAAATCCTTCATCAGGTTCTGCAGAAGTACATTGGAAGAGGTGGTCAGTTCCTTGAATTGCGATAAGTTCTTTGCGTCCGCTCTCCGGGAATCGATCTCGTTCAGCTGTAAGAACGCTTTTTCAATCTCTTTTTGAAGCAGGATTATCTCCGCTTCCATCTTCTGCTTATCAATCATCGGCTACCAGCTTTTTTACGATGGCGTTCCGGAATGCATCGGTCGCCAGCATTTCCTGCGCTTTTTTGTTAAGCTCTTGGGTGTATAGGAATAACAGCGGGAGTTTCTTGATCTGCGCTTCCATATAAGCGGAAGAGAGATCTCCTTCATCACATCGGGCTTTTTTCTTGGTTTTGCAGAAATAAGTCAATGCTCCCACTACAGAAGGCACGGAAAGGAGAAAATTGATTTCAGCATTCCTGCGGATGATCTCCTGCTCTTGAACCACGATGCCGCATTCCCGGAAGTATTGTTCCACCAAAGGGATTAATTGACTGGATGCAGAAATATTTTTTTGGTAGGGGCGTTTCTTTTTCACTACCAGTATCTTTTCATGGGGATGGTGAACTGACGGCTGCGGAACCGACAGTTGGGAAAATGGAAGGACAGTTGTGGCCGGAGCCGGTTCTTCCGCAATTTTAGGTCTTGGTTTTTCCAATTTTGTTTCCGGTTTAGTTTCCAGTTTTGTTTCTGATTTTGTTTCTGGTTCCTTATGTTCTTCAAATACTGGCGTCAAAGATTGCGGTGATCTCCCTTGCTTATCCTGCTCAGTATCTTGGACTGCCGGTTTTTGTTCCGGTGCAGGATGTTCGCCAAATAACGCTGATTTTATCGCCGCAGTGGTTTCCGGATCGGAAAGCAAGTGCCATTTCCAGAACAATTCCCGATTTCCTGCAACAGTGACATGGAGAGGAACAGCAAAATCCTGCAGGGAACGCAAGGATACTTTTGATAATAAGTCGATAGAATTCTCCCGCAGCACTTTTTCCAGTTTCAGCCGCTCTAACACCTGAAAATCTTTAGGGTTGAGATTCCCCGCAGCAAAATGATACAGCTGTTCCTCTTGGCCGGGCAGATAGTACAATGGGGATCCGCCAATCTTAAGATGGGAAATTTTCACTTTTCCCTGTGCGGACAAGTCAGAGAGATACGCTGAAGCGATCAGAATTTCTGAATTGATATTCTTGGCAACCTTGGAAGGAATAGTCGGGCCTACCACGCGCAAAAAATACAGAATTTTATCCTGATCTTGCATAATCGTTATGAAGAAACGCGGTTTATATAGTTTTCTTTACTGGGAAGATTACTAATAGATTACTAATAGATTACTAAGGCCTGGTCCAGTTAACCTGATAATAAGTAACGTCATTCTCGTCGTCAATGATAGCCAGCAATAAGCGTTTCTTGGTGCTGTGCGCAACCCTATTCTTAGCGCTGAATTCGTGCCAGGTGAAGACGCTGGCTTCATGCACCGGAAAGACGATCCATTTGGCGTGATCTTCCCCCGGCTTTACGCCCCGGTCATAAACACGGAAATCCGCACCGAACTTTAATGCGGTTTTAATAATGTATCCCCGGTTGCGCATATCCCTGAACACCGCATACCGTATCCAGAAATTAGGCTCCACTTTGCGCGCTTTTTTCAGATAAGATTCAAAAGATAAAGATTTCCCGCCCTCGCTGCGCACTTCCAACCTTTCCCGTTCCATAAGGTAGAGAGCTTCCAGCAAAGACAATTCCACCTTGCCGCTTTCGTTCAGGGTGCCGAAACGAGACTGATTATAAAATTCTCTAGCATCGTCAGAAGATTCAGTGATAACCCGTTCTCCGGTAAGTATTCCTAAGACTGGCTTCTTCTTGATCTTTTTTATTTCCGGTTCTTTGTTCTCTGCAGAAGTTTCAGCAGCAGCTGCTTCTGAGGCCTTTTTTTTAGCCATCAGAGTAAAATAGGGTGATTTCTTTTTAAAGGTTTCTTGAAGATTCCGCCCAGCTCCACCAAGATTCTTTCCCGAGGATGATGTGGTCTAACAAGGTGATGCCCAACATCTTTCCGGATTTAGAAAGGATTTTGGTTATTTCCAGATCTTCCGGGGAAGGAGCAGGATCGCCGGAAGGGTGATTGTGGATGACGATGACAGAATTGGCGAGATGCCGGATCGCGCCATGGAACACTTCCCGGGGATGCACTAAAGAAGAATTTAAAGTTCCTACGGAGATGGTCTCTTCCGCCAGGATATTGTTTTTGGTGTCCAAGTAGATGGCCATGAATTTTTCTTTCTGGAGATGCCTGGTCTTCGGAAGGTAATGATCAGCGACATCTTTGGCGCAGCTTATTTTTTTTGTTTCCGCGGGAAGGGGAATCCTCCTGCACAATTCAAATAACGCGATGATCTGCGAAGCTCTGGCTGTTCCGATCCCGTATTGCTGCTGCAATTGCTGCAGGGAGCATCGGGAGAGGTTTTGCAATCCGTAAGTAGAGAGCAGGCGGTGGGAGATTTCCAAGACGTTTTCTTTTTTAGTCCCTGATTTCAGGACGACTGCCAGCAGCTCTGCCGGCGAGAGTACTGAAGCGCCGTCTTTCTGCAGCCGTTCTCTGGGGCGGTTCTCCGGAGCGAGGTCGGTTATTTTCATTGGAAAGATTTATTAAGTTTTCAGGGTTTAAAACGCCCACGACGGGATTTGAACCCGTAAAGTCCTGACAGACAAAAGAGTTTTCTGAACCCTCTTGCCCGGGTTTCAGACTCTCGCCATACCTATAATATCGGCAGAAAGTTTTTAATATAAGTTTATCTTTCTTGTTGGTTGAGG
>JBBSZV010000028.1:0-5785 GCA_038044525.1 Nanobdellota archaeon | reverse complement strand
CTGCGGGTTTCAGAACACTTCAACCCGCAAGGGTTCTTGCGCGCCCGAGACTAAACAACTTAACAGCTCAGTCCTTATTCCATCCTCGGCGGTGGCGGCAGCGGCAGTTGCGATTCAGTATCCGCTTCCTCATCTTTAACTTCCGCAGAATGCCCAAATAATAGCTTGTGTTTGACTTCGATCGGTTTCTCTTCCGGAAGAAACTGTTTATATCGCTGCAATTTTTCTTCGATCACCGCTATCTTATCTTCCAGCGCCCGCAGCTCTTCCGGATTTTTCGTTTCTAATTCCTTATGCGGCCCCAATTCGCTTTTCAGCAGCTCCAGATGCCGCTGCAGTTTCATCACTTTTGCTGCGGTTTCCGGATCTTTCTTCTTCTCCGTAGGAAGGGCATTTACTCCCTCTGCAAAAGTCACTTCACGAGAAACTTCTTTCCGCGCCAGATGTTCTCCCAGCAGATGCGATAACCGCTCCACCTTTTTATCCATATCCCCTTCATCCGCATGCAGTTTGTTCCGGATCATCTCCATCTGGCGTTTCAGAGCGATGACTTTTGTCGATTCCTTGTTTTTTTCCAGCAGGAGCTTCCGTTCCAATTCCATCACGCCTTTCAGTTGGCTCTCCAGATGGATGATCTCTTTGCGCAGAGTCAATTTAGGCACTTTTTTCTGTGAAGAAAGATATTTTATCTCATTTATTTTCTTGACTATTTCCAGCTTGGAGAATGATTCTTTCTCGTGTTGGGCGACAGATGCAATCCTGCCTAATAGTTGGATCGTCCGGAAAGATGTCATCTTCTACGAAAACAACCCTACCCGCGGCTTTCTGGCTGCCGGCTCTGGCGGCGGAGGGAAATCGTTAGGCATCTGCATCGGCGCGGCTTCCGACCGGGGAGCTACTCGGCCGGTAACAGAAGGAAGCCCCATGGTGTGCTGTAAAGATGCTGCCGCAGCAGAAGACCTTCCGGTCTGCTTATCCATGAAATCATCTAATTTATCTGAGATGGCGATCATGCCCGTAGCGATAGTCTCATTCTGGCTTACCACCGCATTAAGTTTCTCTACGATAGATTGCATGGTCTTGGAGACATCTTCATCCTTAAGCTCCTGCAGCGCTTTTTCAAAGATGACATTAAGCTCATGCACGGCGTCTTTCATGCTTTCTATTTCCAGGATAAGCTCATTAGTCTTGGTATCCGGTTGGGATAATTTCTTTTTCAGTGCTTCCACATCGTATTTTAGGTCAGCGATTAAGGAACGCGGTAGAAAATCTGATTCTTCAGCCATAGTATCACCTATCTGGGAAGTGATAAAATAATTTCGTATATAAATGTTTTGGATGTTGGCTGGGCTTTGTAGTGTAGCTTGGAGAAGATAAGCTAATTTTGTCTTTGAGTATCTATCACTAATAGTTTGGAACCATTGAACCCCGGTTCGAATCCGGCAGCCCTGCGTTTATTAAAACAAAAAATGTCAGTCAAAAGATTTGGACCACGATATGGGAGAGGACAAAGAATTGAAATTGTCCACCAACAATTGTCACTTGATAGGGAGAAGGGTTTATAAGCTTGCGTGGTTTTAAGAATAAAATGTCACGGTCAGCTGAATCACAATTCGATCTTTGTTATGGAAAAACCATTTTTTGGGATTATGATGGTACTCTACGCAGAAGAGTAAAGGTCGGAACTTTGGATGAATCTAAACCCACAGTAGATCCTTATTACATAGAAGAAGAAGTTGAACGCGAACAGCGTCCCAGAGTCAGCGAGCTTATAACTATATTTGAAAAACGGGGTTTTGTAAATCTCATAACTTCTTCCAACTTGAAAGAACGTGTGATTTCTGAACTTAAAGAACAAGCGAGAGAGTATGATGCGGTAGGAACTTTTGATTACAATATAGCGAATAACTACAAGAATCCATTTAGAATATTTAGGCCTGCCGGCGGGTTAGTTGGACTCTTTCCTGAAGAGAATATTTTTTGTCGTGGACAACTAGGTTTACACAAAGATTATGGCCGGGTAACATCAAAAATTTGGCGCTATAGCCCTTACGATGACGAAAGAGCAAGGAAATTGATGAGAAAAAACTGCTTGGTAATAGGAGATCATCCCGGAGATATTGATACGGAATTTGGTATGGTCTTTCTTAATGTTGGCAGAGGTCGAAAAGATCCAAAACAGTACCAAGGTAGATTTCACCATGATGCTTCCGCAATAGGTATAATCATTGAAGAACTTCTCCTAGCTGGGGAAGGGGATTTTGCGCAAGGATTTGACCTCCTTCATTCTCGAAGCGCTGATCATGATATCGGTCGTGTTAGGTTTTCAATGGAAAGGCACCAGAAAATAAATTGCATTGTGGAACGTGGAATACATTCTTTTTACTCCCATTATCAAGGATTAGAATCTTTTCCAATGGAACAAATAATTTTCAGTAGAATTTTCGGCTAAGCGCATCTCAATAAATCAATTCTTCTTCACCCTGAACTTAGATTTTATGAACAACGAATTGGGAACATATGCGTTCTCATTCATTATCCGCAGGGGGATACTGAGCCATCAACTAAGTTAAAATTTAAATAATCTGCCTCCAACTTACGGTTTGTATGGCCAAGATCAAAAAAGGAGAAGTGTACTTTTATTTCTGTTACGACATCTCTGAAGAGATCAATCTGGATAAGATTGATAGGCTGCTCGGGAAAAAAACCGAAAAATATTCCATCTACACCAAAAGCCTCAACCCCAGTTATATGCAGTATTCCATCCCGCCGCTTTTTGCCGAGCTGGGCAGCGTCACTGCCACTTACTGCGGCAAGACCGTCAAAGGACACATCTTGGTCAAGATCTATGATTTCGGCGCTGTGACCTTAAGATTTGGAGTCGATTTTGACGGCGATCTCAATGACTTGTTGAAGTTCAGCTGCAGCACCGAAAGGGCAAATCTGTTCAGCAGCGAAGCGGAAGAGATCATCCGGAAGATAAAGATGGAGATCCGGGACACCTTGACGAATCCGGAGAAGAAAACGAATCAATCGGAGACTTATACCATCTTTACTATAAGGGGGTTCGATAAGGATTTTTCCGGGAAATCGCTTTACGATAAGTATTGGAAGCTTATCGCTAAGATAGTCAAGCAGGAACATGATTTCATGAGCGAATCGGAATTGAAGACCACCATCGAAAACTCATTATCCTATTACAAAAACGACCTCATCATCGTAGATTGGAACAGCGCATTTGTTTATGATACCAGCAAAGATTTTGAAGTTCTGGATGTTATCGAATTCGCATTGATCCAATCGCTGGAGCTTAGGGTATATGATAACTATCTGGATGTTATCATCCAGAAAGCATACGGCGACCTGGGAAAAGAGAAAACCCTGTTCATGCTCAGATATAGGAATAAGCTCAATAATCTGCTCTACATCAAGCTGGAGATCACCGAAGTGGTCGATAAGGTAGAAAACTCTCTTAAGCTGGTGGGAGAACCATTTTTGGCCAAGATATATTCCCTGGCAGCTAAAAAATTCTACATCGATACCTGGAAATCCAGCGTAAGGAGCAAATTGAACGCCTTAGAGAACATCTACGAATCCCTGTCTACTCAGGTGCAGAACGACATCATGCTGATATTGGAAGTATCGATCGTATTGCTGTTCATCATAGATCTGATCGGATTATTCTTCTTTTAGATCTGCTTTTTTAAAATCAGCTTTTCTTGCCGGCCGCAGGTTAGCTAACATTAATATATCTCTTATCCTTTCATCTCTTTTCATGACTGCGGAATTATTATTGCTGATTCTTACGGTCTTAGTCCTGCTCATAGCTTCTTATTCCGATCTCAAAACCAAGGAAGTTCCGGATTGGCTGAGTTACGGGTTTGTATTTGCCGCAGTAGGCGTCAGGGCTATATATTCTTTTCAGAACGGCTGGTATTTCCTGATAACCGGGCTGCTGGGGTTAGCTATCGCTTATCTTCTGGCATTATTGTTTTACTATACCCATCAATGGGGCGGCGGGGACAGTAAATTGCTCATGGGCATGGGTGCGGCCATAGGCATCGCTTACCCATTTAATAGCTCCAGCTTTACGTTGCTATGGTTCCTGCTTTCCTTATTATTGTCCGGCGCAGTGTATGGCCTGATATGGCTGCTGATCGTAGCTTTAAAGAGAAGATCCTGCCTGATGCCGGAACTCCGCAATCTTCTGGGCAGGCATAAAAATATCCATCTAAGCGTAGGCTTCGCATCCCTGCTCCTGTTCAGCGGCGGAATGTTCGTAAATGCGCTGCTCTACATTTTGGTTTTGATGGCCGCTTTATACTATCTCCTGTTATTCCTGGTTGCGGTTCAATACTGCTGTTTTGTATCTGAACGGGAGACCGGAGCGTTGGTGGAAGGCGACTGGCTGGCGGAAGACGTGATCGTCCACGGCAAGACCATAGTCAAGAAGAAAACGCTCCATAAAGAAGACATCCAAAAACTGCGGGACAAAAATATCAGTTCAGTCACGATAAAAGAAGGCATACCCTTTGTACCCAGCTTCCTGATAGCGTATCTGCTGCTGGTGTTTGGAAAAAATTTCCTGCCGGTTATCATCGAAAGCGTGTTGGGATAGGCAGAAATCGCCGCATCAGATTTCCGATAGGTTTTTATATACCAAAGATTTGTTTCCAATATCATAATTGAAAAATAAGTATCAAAAGAGGTGTGATGGATGAGATTCGATAAGAAGGCTTCTCTTGAACTTTCGATTCAAGCTATCATAATAGTGGTCATTGCATTCGTGGTTCTTGGTTTGGGTCTGGGTTTTGTAAAAAACACATTTAAGGACATCGGCAGCACCACTAAAGAAGTGCAGACTAAAATCAAGGAACAGATACTTGAAGACATGCGTGTTTCCGGAAAAAAATTATCCATCACTTCTCAGGTCGCCTTGGAAAGAGGCAATCAGATAATTGAAAACGTCGGAGTTGTAAATACCGGATTAGGCGAAAGGGCTTTTGGCATCCAGATAAGCTTCATCAAAAAACAGCAGCCTGATGGTACAGAAGATACCAGTGAAGCGGCGGGAGAAGAGATAACTTTCTTTTATAGTAATTTGGTCGATAAAAGATTGGCGCCTACAGCAGGCGACGTAATTCCTTTGACTATCACCGCCAGCAGCAGCGCAGCCGGCAACTATCTGTACAAAGTAGAAGTGTACTCCTGTCCCGCGGTAACTATTGTTCCCGGCCCGGAATGCGAATTATACGATACGCGCAGTTTCTTTGTCCGCGTAAGTTAGATGAGGTAAGATAAAAAATGGCACGGTCAAACGGAAAAAAACGTCTTTCAGAAGCTCAGGAATTTGAGGTCATGAAATTAGTGTTAGATAAATTCCTGTGGCTGGGGTTTATAGTCATGGGTTGGGGAATGTATCTCTCTTTGACGGCGGAAAGTATCATGGAAGGGATCTGGCACCTGGCTGCCGGAGCGGTGTTGCTGCTGTTATTCCTGATAATAATCATCAAGGAATATGAGATCGTAAGGTAAGACGCTGTTTCTTCTTTTTTCTTTGAGATATTTTTTGTGTTTTGATAGTCTTTTTGGAATGTCAGGCTTGGATGATAAAAATCCTTAAATAATCCATTTTCTTTGCGAAATAAATGAGAAAGATGTTAAGACCCTGGCCTTTGATCCTTGCCGCGGGCTTGAAAACCAATCGTTTTTGATTTTCATGCCTTGGGCAACGTACGTGGAAAGCTCCGTCGATAAGTGATTAGTTCTCGTCAGTAAATAGTCT
>JBBSZV010000027.1:0-1649 GCA_038044525.1 Nanobdellota archaeon | reverse complement strand
AGTTTCATAACCCCTAAAAACCTATCGTAGGGAAATAGTTTCGGGATAACACACTGTGGTTCCAGTCCGCAACCCTTATAAAGCATAAAAATAACATTCTGCCTATGGAAAAAATTATTTTTAAGAACGGGCTTACCGCCCTTTATTATCCTAAAAAAGGCAATTCAGTAGTAGTGGAAGTGATGATCAAAGTTGGCAGCATACATGAAAAAGACGATGTAAGGGGAATTTCTCATTTCTTGGAACACATCGTATTTGAAGGAACGAAAAAAAGACCCACTAACCAGCAAATTTCTAATGAAATAGAAAGGATTGGCGGCAGTTTCAACGCCTACACCTCGACCGAGAAAACCTGTTTTTATGCCAAAGTATTGAAGAAACATTTTTCTATCGCTGCTGATGTCATTGCCGACATACTGCAAAATCCTTTGCTGAGAGACTCGGATATTAAAAAAGAAAAAAACGTGGTGCTGAAAGAGATTGCCATGATCTATGATGAGCCGCGGTTTTACCAGTGGATCTTGCTGCAGCAAAATTTGTTTGAGAAGCATCCCTGCAAATATCCCACCTACGGAAGTATGGAAAGTATAAAAAAATTAACCAAAAATAAAGTATTGGATTTCTTCAGGCAGCATTATATTTCTAACAATATGGTAATTTCTGTCGTGGGTGAAGTGCCAAACTGGAAAGAAGAAATACAAAAAAGATTTGTAGTCGGAAGAGGTAAATTGACAAAGGAGATGCTTTCTTCCGAGCCGGCGCTGCGGAAAAATAAAAAGATTTTACGGAAAAAGAAAATTTTAAACACGCATCTGGTGCTGGGTTTCAGGGGCATTCCGCGGAACCATGCTGATTCTTATGTTTTAGAAGTGATTAACGGAGTTCTGGGCCGGGGGCAAAGCGGAAAAATGTTCAATGAAATAAGAAGCAAGCGCGGATTGGCGTACGATGTGGGAACACAAATAATTTGTGAAAAAGATTACGGCTACTTTGCGGTATATGCGACCATAGACAAGAAGAATGTCGCTTTGGTGAAAGACCTGATGCTGCAGGAGATCGAGAAGCTGAAAGATATCAGCGAGGAAGAGCTCAAAGAGGCGCAGGATTATATCGAAGGGAATTATCTGCTGGAGATCGAAGATACGCAAAAGATCGCCGACCAGCTATTGTTTTGGGAGCAGATTAAGAATGCAGAAGAAATGGAAAGATACCTGAAGAAAATTAAAAAAGTCAAGATTGCTGATGTCAGAAGAGCAGCAGATAAATACCTGAAAAAATATTTGGAAGTAGTGCTGGAAGGGAAATGATCCGATTTTTTGGACAGTTTAAAAGCGCTGTTGAAGAAGTTATGGAGATGAAAAACGAAAATGACAATTGAAGAAGAAAATGAAAACATTTTTGGAATAGAAAAAATCTTAATTGAAACATTGGAAGGAAAAAGTTATGGAACTGCAAAAACTATCTCTCAAGAATATGGCCTGGGGATTTTAATTGGATCAGCTGAAGCTGTTTCCAGGTTAATCAGACGCAACTTAAGAATGAATGAGTTAAAACAAGAACCTGTGTTGCTTGGTTATGATGGTTCTGTTTACCTTAATTATAATTACGGCAGTAAGTAATTAATACTTTTGTGCTGAAACTTTTGTTTA
>JBBSZV010000026.1:0-8029 GCA_038044525.1 Nanobdellota archaeon | reverse complement strand
GAGGAGTTAAAGTGTAAACCACTTTCGTGATGTAAACCAGTTTCGGGATAATAGATATATTTTGTAAAACCATAACCTTTTAATAGTAGTTTATTTTACTGATACTCAAGTAGCAAATAGTATTCACCTATAAAAGGGGGCAATTAAAATGATTGTGAAAGAGGAAATGTTAAGCCAACTGCGGCGTTACTTCGATTTAAACTTATATGAAGTAAAGCTCTGGGCGGCATTGTTGAGCCGCGGCGTCTCTACCGCCGGAGAATTGTCAGATATAGCTGATGTTCCCCGTTCCAGAAGTTATGATGTTCTTGAATCTCTGGAAAAAAAAGGATTTGTAGTGATGAAGCTGGGAAAACCGATAAAATATATCGCCATCCCTCCCGGTGAAGTAGTTGATAGAGTAAGAAAACACATGAATGTCGAAGCTCAGGAAAAGATCAAGCGCCTAGAGTCGATCAAAGGTTCAGATCTATTGCAGGAGCTGGAGACTCTTCACAACAACGGAATAAGTTTAGTGGATCCTTCCGACATCAGCAGCTGCCTGCGGGGAAGGAATAACTTATACAATCATCTGGACTTATTAATCAAAGATGCGCAAAAGCAGGTCAATATCATGACTACTGAGAAAGGATTTTTACGTAAAGTGGAAGGATTACGCGCTTCTTTGGAAAAAGCCAAGAAGAAAGGGGTCAAAATCAGAATTTCTGTCCCGCTGACGAAAGAAAATAAAGCGGTTGCCGACGAACTGAAAGGGTTGGCTGAAGTAAGGCATAACTCCAAGGTCAATTCGCGTTTCGTGACCGTCGATGGGAAAGACCTGGTATTCATGATGCTCGATGACAAAGAGGTGCATCCCTCTTATGATTTGGGTGTATGGGTGAAAACTCCTTACTTCACGACTGCTATGGACCAGATGTTTGAGCACGTGTGGAATTCAAAGTAAATCTTAATTATTTTTGTTTAAATTTATTCCTACTTTTCCAAAAATAAAATTGACAAGCAGATTTTATAAATAATCAACCTTTCTAAATTATCCATGGACACCGGAAAACTTATCCTCAAGCTTCATCCTCTGGAAAGGATGGTCCTGCCCGTGCTGGCATGGGAAAAAAAACTCCCGCAGATCATCGCGAAAAGCAAACTGCAGGAGATCGAAGTCATGCGCGCCCTGCAGTGGCTGGAGAACAAGGGGCTGCTGGCTATCCGCTCTGAAACCAAGAAAGTTATCTCTTTAGACAGCAATGGGCAGCGGTACCGAAAAGAAGGGCTGCCGGAAAAAGCGTTTCTTTCCGCTCTTTCCGATGAGTTCAAGGGATTGAATGTCATCACCAAAAAATCCAAGCTCAGCCGGGAAGAAGTCAATGCCTGCATCGGTCTTTTGCGCAAGAAAGGGGCGATTCAGATAGAAACCGGAGAAAATCTTCAGGTAAAAATAACGGTGCTGGGAAAAAAGCTGCGGGAAGAAAAATCACCAGAAGAGATATTCCTGCATAAACCTTTTCCCCTGGAATTGAGCCTGCTTTCCACAGAAGAAAAAAGCATATTTGAAGAGCTGAAAAAAAGAAAAGAATTCCTTAAATTGGAAGAAGTCAAAGAAACTGCCGCAGACCTCACCGAGCTGGGAACAAAAATTGCTTCCCTGGATCTGAAAGGAAAAGTCATCAACCGGCTTACCGCCGGCATGCTGAAATCGGGGGAATGGAAAGAACAGCAATTCCGCCATTATGACGTGGAGATAAATGTCCCGCAGAAATTCCCCGGCAGGAAACATTTTGAAAATGAAGCCATCGAATACATCAAGTCCATCTGGCTGGAGATGGGTTTTAAAGAAATGACCGGCAATTATGTACAGTCCGCTTTCTGGGACTTGGATGCGCTTTTCACGCCGCAGGATCATCCAGCCAGAGAGATGCAGGATACATTCTATCTGCATGGAAAAGCGAAACTTCCCGAGCTGTGGAAGAAAGTGAAAGAAGCCCATGAAAACGGTGCAGATACGGGAAGCGCCGGATGGAGATATAAATTTTCCAAGGAAGAGTCTGAACAAGTATTATTGCGCACCCACACTACCGTATTGTCAGCGCAGACGATAGCTGGTCTGAAGAAAGAAGATCTGCCGGCAAAATTTTTCGCCATCGGAAAAGTATTCCGTAACGAAGCTCTCGATTGGAAACACTTATTTGAATTTTATCAGGTAGAAGGGATCGTTATCGATCCTGATGCGAACCTAAAACATCTCAAAGGATACCTAACCCAGTTCTACAAGAAGATGGGTTTCACAAAGGTGAGGATGAGGCCGGCTCACTTTCCGTACACCGAGCCAAGCCTGGAAGTGGATGTATTTCATCCGGTCAAGAAGCAATGGGTGGAATTGGGCGGCGCAGGGATATTCCGGCCGGAAGTGGTCAAGCCTTTGTTAGGATTCGACTGCCCGGTCTTAGCCTGGGGGCAGGGGATGGGAAGAATTGTGTCAGAATACTGGAACATCACCGACATCCGTGACTTAAATAAAAATGATCTTAAACAGATACGGGGAATGAAACTGTGGCTGAGATGATGCCGCCGAATATAAACCTAAATATGCAGAAAGATACGGTTGAAATGAAAAAATAACATGCCGACGATAACCTTAAACAAACAAGTCGTGGAAAAACTGCTGGGGAAACAGCTTCCGTTAGAAGAGCTGAAAGACCGCATAGCCATGCTGGGCACGGATCTGGAAGACATCACCGGCGATGAGATCCACGTGCAGATCTTTCCCAACCGGCCGGATCTGCTCTCGGAGCAGGGATTTGTACGCGCGTTGAGCTCTTTCGTCGGAGCAAGAAGCGGACTGAAAAATTATGCCGCCAAAGACAGCGGGCAAAAAGTGATGATCGACCGGTCAGTCGATGGAATAAGACCTTATACCGCCTGCGCCATAGTCAAAGGATTGAAATTCGATGAAGAAAAAATAAAAGAAATTATCCAGATCCAGGAAAAATTGCACGTCACTTACGGAAGAAACAGAAAAAAAGCCGCTATCGGGATATATCCTCTGGAAAAGATAACTTTTCCCGTCACTTACAAAGCTGAAGTTCCGGAAAAGATAAGATTCCGCCCGCTGGAAGCCGGTTCGGAGATGACTGCCGCCGAGATCGTGGAAGAACATCAAGCCGGAAAAGAGTATGGGCATCTCCTGAAAGGCTTGCCGAGGTATCCGCTGTTCGAGGATGCAAAAGGAGAAATCCTCAGTATGCCGCCCATCATCAATTCTGAAAAAACAGGAAGAGTCACTGCGCATACTAAAGATATATTCGTGGAATGCTCCGGATTCGATTTCGGGGTGTTAAGCACGTGTTTGAATATCATCGTAACAGCTTTGGCCGACATGGGCGGGGAGATTTATTCACTTAAATTATTATATCCTGACGGAGCAAGATCGTCTCCGGCCTTAACTCCGCAAAAGATGAAGCTGGATCTGCCTTACGTCAACAAAAGGCTGGGACTGCAGCTCTCGGCTGCGGAAGCGGGCAAGCTGCTGGAACGCATGGGATATGCGTGCCAAGACGGAGAAGTGTCGATCCCCGCGTACCGGGCAGACATCCTGCATCAGGTCGATCTGATCGAAGATATCGCCATCGCTTACGGCTACGAAAATTTCCCGGAAGAGATACCTGATGTAGCCACGATCGGAGAAGAAGATGCTTTTGAGAAGTTCGCCGGCAAAGTAAGGGAATTATTGGTGGGGATGCAGCTGTTGGAAGTGAAGAATTTTCACCTGGTCACTAAAGAAGAACTTACCGCCAAGATGAATTCATCTGCGGCGGCAGTTCCGCTGAAAAATGCTCTCGGAGAGCATAATCATCTGCGCAATGCGCTTTTTCCCAGCCTGATGAAAAATCTCGCGGAAAACCAGCACCATGAATATCCGCAGAATATTTTTGAGGTCGGAAGAGTGTTCCATCACGGAGATTCAGAGACCGGCATTGTAGAAACAGACCATCTTTCGGTAATCCTTTGCCATGATAGGACTGATTTCACGGAAGCGCGGCAAGCGCTGGAAGCTTTGATGCAGGCAGTAGGGATAAAATGTTCAGTAAAAGAAAGCGAGCATCCCGGTTTCATCGAAGGAAGGGTCGGAGAAGTCATGGCGAACGGGGAAAATATCGGCATCATCGGAGAATTTCATCCTCAGGTCATAACTAATTGGGGGTTGCTCATGCCGGCAGTAGGTTTTGAATTGGATATGGGAAGATTGTTTAGTTTAGCTCAGAAAGATTGATATGATTTTTACAGATATTTTCTTAATATTTTTCTCAAGATTTTTCTTAAGATTTTAAGATAGGTTCGATAAATACTTTCTTGGTGTCGATGGCGATCCCTTTTTCCGCGGTGTTGATCTCCACCGCAGACATCACCGCTTCACCGACAGCTACTAATTCTTCTTTAAGCGTAATTACGGCGACAATCTCTCCCTTGCGAAAATTCTCTAATTTAGAGATGCCCGGGACGGCAAGATTTCTGCCGTGGGAAACGCTTTCGATGGTGGTATCAAAAATCCAGCACTTGGGCATATGCTTGAGCGCGTTTTCTATGGGCTGGATGCAGCGCAGGAGAACTTTAGGATTATTTTCCTCAGCGTAGAAATGATAAGCGTCCTGCAGGTCGTTAAGCGTGATGAGATTGTCCCGTTCGGTGAAGGGGCCGGCCTGCGTCCTGCGCAGTTCAGCCATATGCGCTCCCACGCCCAGCTCTTCCCCGATCTTGTGGCACAATACGCGGATGTACGTTCCGGCCTGGCATTTGACGCGGAACAAGACATCTTTTCCTTTTATCTCCAAAATTTCAAATTCATAAATCTCTCTGGTCCTTTCTACACGTTTCACTGCGCTTTTGATGGGCGGCCTTTGCTGTATCTTGCCCATGAATTTTTTGACGACTTCGTGGATGGTCTCTTCCGGCGTTTCTTGGTGCAGATGCATCAGGCAGACATATTCCTTCGGCGCAGTAAGAAGAAACTGGGTGATTCTCGTAGCTCTGCCCAAAGCGACGGGCTGTACGCCGGTCACAGCCGGGTCTAACGTGCCGGAATGCCCGGCTTTAGAGATCTTTAGTATTTTTTTGACGTAATCTGAAGTCTGGTGACTGGTCGGGCCTTTCGGCTTGTCGATGTTGACGATGCCATATTGGATCAGCTCTTCAGCAGTCCGTTCCGCAGGGTGTTTTCCAAATTCGCCCACGGCCGCTTTTTTGATGAAGATAAGGCGTTGCATCCAGATGAGAAAATGAAGATTAATTAAAAATGTTCGTATAGTAAATGACCTAAGTTTTGGGACAAAACGCAGGTACATTTACTTATTAGTAAACGACTAATTATCTAAATGGGTAGTGAATAGATTTGACTGATGAGTTTGTAACAAATAAATGCCGAATGGGGTGTACATCATCAGTCAAATATTAACACTACCTCTAAATGTAAATGTTGTTTACTATAGAATTATTCTTTTTGTTCAGCTTTCGGCAGTTCGGTCTTTTCTTTGGCGGATTCTTTCTTGACCGCTTTCTTTTCCTTTTTCTCTTTCTTGGAAGCAGGCTTTTCAGCGTCGAATAATTCCGCTTTAACTACTCCTTTCTCGTCTTTTACCGCTTTTACTTTAATGTGGTGCGGGGGGTTTTTGATGCCGTGCTTCCACATGAATTCGTTCAATTCCTTGCTCAATTTGACTTCTTCTGATTTCATGTGCTTGGCTAAGAATTGGCGCAAGGCAATGACCGCTTTTTTAGTGCGGTTCCACCGGGGCGCTTTCATGTATTCTTTGCGCAGAGGAACATTATACGTCCTTTCCAAGGTTTTTTCGGTTGTTTTTGCCATATTTAATGCTCTATCTTAAGTTTTTGATCGAGGTTACACTTTTACGCTTTCGTTTTAATCCTTCTCCAGTTCCTTTTGATGTGGGTTATCCGTGAAGGATGGACGCGCCTTCCTTTTCCATAAGTCTTGAATACTGCCCAGAATGGAGCCCATTTAGTCTGTCCGCTAAGCTTGATCAGACGTTTCTTTCTGGATGGATGTTTGTAAGTGGCCATGATTATCTATTGCTGTGATTCTTTATGTTCCTGCTTAAATATCTGTACTGCGATCTTATCTAAGAATGAAGTGCCTTTCGGCGTCAGAATTCTTCCTTTATGCACGCCTTTTTGGGTATGCTTGATCAATTCTGATTTTTCCAGCTGCTGGAGAATTTTTCTTAGTATCGAGCCAGATGCTTTGTAAAAATGTTCCGGCTGGTAACCGCGCCGTTTTCTTCCTCCGAACCTAGTCCTGAGCTTTTCAGTTCCGACCGGACCTAATTTAGCTACGCTGCGCAACACGGCAGCAGAACGGAAATACCACCAATCAGTATCGTCAGGAAGGCGCGCTTTGTGATGCCCAGTCTTAACGAATTTTGACCAAGGCGTCGGCTGGACCAATTTCATCTTTTTAAGTTCCTCAGCGACCTTTTTGTTTAATTTGGTTGGATTAACTGATAATATATGAGTCATAGCGGTTCAGGATAGGGGCTTATTTATAAAGATTTTGTTTGTGTTGAGGAGAGAGTTACAGAAAAGTTTAATAATACTAATGGACTACTTTACGTCATGCAGTGGAAAAAAGCAGGTGTGATGGCATTAATTTTGTTTTCCTTGTTTTTAGCATCGTGCACGCCGGCGTCTGGCCCTTCGGCAGATGATATATGGGATAAAGTAGTTAAAATCGGTTCGTTAGGTTTTTTAGGGGATTCTCCTGAAAATGATTTAATTGCGCTTACTAGGGTTTTGATTTTCATCTTGATTTTTGCTTTACTTTTTGAGGGAAGCAAACTTACCGGTCTCAGCAGAAACTCAGCTATAGTAGTTTCTGCGGTGCTAGCTATCATGTCAACCATTTTTATTCCGGCAAGCATATTGCTGGGGATAGGGGCAGCCTACTCAACAGTTATTGCGATTTTAATCGTTGGAGCTCCAGTTGTGGGGGGACTTTTGGTGCATAGAATATTTTCAGGAGATAGCGGCGGCCATAAAGTTGCAAGACTATTTATTTTAGTCATACTAAGTTTATATTTATTTGCAGTTATGAATGCAGCTGCGGATTATAACGGCCCTCTGGGTTTATTAGCAAACGGAATTTTAGAATTTGTGTGGTGGGGTTTGTTACTCATATTTTTTATGTTGGTTTGGGAATTATTTCATTCGTTCCAAATTCTTGGAGTCGGTTCAGCTCTCAGTTCTGGAAGTAAGGGGGCTTGGAAAGCAATAAAAGCTCGCTTTCCCGGAACAGCACTATATGCACGCAGAACTCACAAAAGGGAGCTTAATGAATATATCCTGGAGAAAACCGAAGAAGTGGAATTGGATTCGGTCAAAGGCGAAGCGTTGCGCATTCTTTCTGACTTAAGATTATTTGCTAATAGAAAACAATTCCTCCTTTCCGAACAATTGAATTTGGTTAAATCAATTGAAGGTTTTGGAGAGCTCATAAATAAAACCGGCCGGATTTTCAATAGTTTAAGTAAAAGAACCTCAAGAGCAGATAATAGTCTTGACCAGATGTTTAATTACTTTAAAGAAAAAGGAATAAAGGTTCCTGAAGAAGTAAAAATCTTGGAAAAAAGTATTATGATGTTGCATCAGAAGACGGCTCAAGATATTGCTGGGGTGGAGGGGATTTACGGAAAAATAGTTCATTCAGAAGCAATGGAAAAATTAAAATCCATGACCCCTGAAATGTTTGCAGCCCCAAAAATGTTCGGCGGCGCCCCATACAAAATTGAGACCAAAGCAGAACCGTTCAATTTAGAACACCTATATCAATTGATCGAAGGTTTCGAAAAAGAAGAATTCCTCTTGGAAGATGCCTATAAAAAGCAAGCAGAAGCTGAGAAGAACATGCTGGGCATCATCCAGGAAACCAGAAGTTTATACGAGTAATCAGTAGGAATAATCTTTTCACTCCCTGTCGTATCCCGAAACTATTTCCCTTCGGTAAATAAATTCGTTTCATTTTATT
>JBBSZV010000025.1:0-49891 GCA_038044525.1 Nanobdellota archaeon | reverse complement strand
TGCCGAAACTGAAATTAGAACCATTGACCGGATTGACAAAAGTTCCATTCGGCGCAGTTAAATCAACGGTGAATGAAATGTTGATGGTGTTATTGATGTTGTTCGCCGAATCATTGGCGAATACAATTACCGAGTGCAATCCTTCTGGGAATACTGTTAAGTTGACTAACACTCCCCAGTTTCCGCTGCGATTAGTTGGAGTTGCATTGAACGGCGTGGCATTGGTGTTGAACATGAATAATACACTCTTGACGTAAGTTACATTGTCACGAATTGTAGCGTTGAACATCTGCATGTCGAAACTGAAATTAGAACCATTGACCGGATTGACAAAAGTTCCATTCGGCGCCGTCAAATCAACGGTGAATGAAATGTTGATGGTGCTGTTGATGTTATCTACCGTGTCATTGGCAAATACGATTACCGAGTGCAATCCTTCTGGGAATACCGTCAAGTTGGCTAATGCTCCCCACCTGCCGCTTTGATTGACTGCGGTGACATTGTACGGCGTTACGTTAGTGTTGAACATGAACAACACTTTCTTTACATTAGTAACGTTGTCGAGAATAGTGGCGTTGAATGCCTGCATGCCGAAGCTGAAATTAGAACCGTTAGCAGTAATGAAGGTCCCATTCGGCGCAGTCAAATCAACGGTGAATGAAATGTTGATGGTGTTATTGATGTTATCTACGGTATCATTCGCAAACACTATCGCTGAATGCAATCCTTCTGGGAATACGGTTAAGTTGACTAACACTCCCCAGTTTCCGCTGCGATTAGTTGGAGTTGCATTGAACGGCGTGGCATTGGTGTTGAACATGAATAATACACTCTTGACGTAAGTTACATTGTCACGAATTGTAGCGTTGAACATCTGCATGCCGAAACTGAAATTAGAACCATTGACCGGATTGACAAAAGTTCCATTCGGCGCCGTCAAATCAACGGTGAATGAAATGTTGATGGTGTTGTTAATGTTCGGACCTGCGAATGACACATTCACCGTGTCGTTAGTAAAAATAATTACCGAGTGAAGACCTTCCGGGAATACAGTCAAGTTGGCTAATGCCCCCCATCTGCCGCTTTGATTGACTGCGGTGACATTATACGGCGTGGCATTAGTGTTGAACATGAATAGCACCGTGCTTACATTCGTGAAATTATCAAGGATAGTAGCGTTGAATGCCTGCATGCCGAAGCTGAAATTAGAACCATTGGCCGGATTGACAAAAGTTCCATTTGGCGCAGTTAAATCAATAGTAAAGTTAAAAAATTCAGTATTGTTGATATTGTTGAGGGAATCATTGGCCCACACCCTGAAACCATGCATTCCCTGAGAGAAACTATAACTGCTAATATCTAAAATCCAATCATAACCGGCACCTACTTTGGTAGCATTTCTACTGAACGGCCAGGATTCATTATTGAATTGGAACGTAACGTTGTGTATAGAAGTATGTGAATCAATGACGGTAACAAGAAATTGAAATGTTCCGGGACCAATGAAAGTGTTATTTCTATTAGGATGAATAATAGTAACGTTAGGCGGATCGTTGTCCTGCAAAGTGTAATTGCTAAAAGAAGTTACATTGAAATCTAGTACGCCTTGGAACGGAGGCGTAGAAATGTATTGTGTTATAGGGCAGGCAAAAACAGGATCACTTCCATCGCCAGACGGAGAGAAATACACGTTATCGCAACGTCTGCCATCTTTTAATACTCTAGGTGTCTGTAGGTAGGATAAGTTCTTGAATTGGATTTTGGCACTGGAATTGAGGTTATCTATAATAAGTGCAGTCGGGAGAGAACTAGGATAAAAACCAGCAAGACCGTTGTCGAGAAAAACATTTAAATCGATAGAAAGATTCAGGCTGGTGGTGATATTAGTCTTATTCCAAAATATGGAAGCCTGAGAATTATTGTACTTCAAGTAAGCCGGTTTTAGGCTGTTATGATAGATGGAATAAGGAGTAGCATTGGTAAAATTATTGTTGGTCAATAGATTAAATTCGGAAGTGCCGTTTATTAATACGCCATAAGAATAAGTATCCGGTTCTGTTCCGGGGACTTTCAATGGAATCTTTAGCTTAATGCTGTTATTAAAAAGATAGTTACGATGCGATGATTCCAGAACAATACCTGAAGATTCTGAATGGGAGGTATTGATGATGTTGTTTTCAATCGTTCCATTTTCAGCAAATCGAAAATAAATACCATAACGATTGGTTGTCGTTCCGGTGTTCTCGTCGAAAATAACGCAATTCCGGATAGTTACGTTATGATTACCAATATCATTTCCCCCTACCGTATTTACCCAGCCAGTATTATTGATTCCGACACTGTTGCCTCCCGTATAAGTGATCATGAAACCCCTACAATCCAGCGTAATATTACTTGTAGTAATATGAAAACAAGCTTTTGCAGTGGAGCCGGCGATAACAGAATTGCTAAGAGCATATCTTTCTCCCGCGATGTTCAGCACACCACAATCAGTGAGAGAAACGTCAGCCCGGACAAATAAAACAGAGCTTAGAATAGCAAATAAAACTACCAGTATCAAAACTACCATATTCCCCTTTTTTCGTACGTACATCTCTGGCTATAACAAATCTCAAAGGTTTATTAATATTTGTATCAAAATTAGGAGAGATATGTGCGTACCCCGCGACCAAAATAACCTGCTAGAAATTCGCACGCATAATATTCATCAAAACATACCATATCTTTTGAAATTATGCTTCAAATGATGCTTTTAGAAACCACGAGATATTATAAATGATTTATCACCCCTATAACAGATAATAATCCCTAATAGATTTGATAGATAAAATGAATGCTCTTGAAAAATGTTTGAAAATGCTTCTGCCTTTTACAGCCGTTGCGTCCATTTCTTCAACTTCAAATGCGCAGATGCCAGATGATCCCTCATATATAGGAGATGTTGATCCAGCTGCCCGTCTGGGAGTGCTGGGCGTTAATGTCGGTCTTAATGGTCTTATCTGCGGGATTGTCGCTGCGGTCGAAGAAAGGAGAGAGATATTCAAGGATATCGGCCAATGTATGGGCGGAGGAATGATGCAATATGCCGGCATGGAAATAGGCATGAACAATATTCCTGTGCTGCCCGGCATAGGTCTGCGTGCAGTGGAAACCGGCACGTCAATCATCGACAATACGCTTGCCGGCAGGGAGATGTTTGAACATTTATACTACGAATTCGGTCCCGCGCTTTTCAAGATAGACACCAAGAACAAAGGATTTGATTTTTATTGGAGAGTCGCGCCGGTCATCGGCCTGCTTTACAATTACACGGAAAATAATGAATTTAATTGGCTGGATTCTTTTTCGTACCAAACTTTTGTGTTCAATAGCCACGCTCCCGTAACTCCTGCCGAACCGCAGACAGGTCTTGCTATTGGAAATATTATGATGTATAATACGGAATATCCCGGAACTAAAGCGCACGAATTTAATCATGTCCTTCAATATGCGCGTTTCAGGCCTGCGCAACTGCTGGTTCCGGAAAAGCTTTCCATTTTAGAAGATACGTTTCATTACAGATTGGGAGAAGATGCCGTTTCCTTAATGTTTTGGGGGGTTGAAGAGATTGGCTGTATCGCAGCTGGTAATCAATATTGCTCCCGGCGCTGGTGGAATCTTTTGGAAGCAGAATCTTATACTATGGAGACTGCCTATGGCCAAGGCCGGGATCAGCCTTAAACCCTGCTCCCCGCCTCTTCTCCAGGCAGACGGATTTCCGGACAAGCCTTTAACTGAACAAGTTTTTTAAAATAAGCCGTTATCATTAGGTATGCCGCAAACTGGTGAAATTTGATCATGACTATCCGCTCCAAAAAAGATTTAGAAATCGTCCTCAGTAAATTAAAAGTATATGAAAAACCTTCTTTCCTGCTGGAACAATATCCTACCTCCAGCAATATAGCGGCGGAATGGGTTTGGAATATGGCTATGAAAGGAGAAGTTGCCGGCAAAACTATCGCTGATGCTGGCTGCGGCCCGGGCATATTAGGGCTGGGATTGCTGCTGATGGGCGCTAAACAGGTTATTTTCATCGATAAGGACGCAGAGATCATGCAGATCTGTCATGAGAATTATGATTTCCTGAAGGAAGAATACGAAATCGGGGCAGCCGAGTTCATCACCCACGATATCAGCTTATTTGACGATGAGGTTGATATAATGGTGCAGAATCCGCCCTTCGGCACCAAGCAGGAACACGCTGATAAGAAATTTTTGGAGAAAGCATTTGCCGCCGCCCCGATAGTTTACAGCATGCACAAGTGGAGCACCCAGAAATTTGTGGAAGCCATAGCTAAAGATCATGGATTTAAAATCTCCGATGTCTGGCGGTATGAATTTCCCATCAAAGCCGTATTTAAGTTCCACGAGAAGCCCTTACAGATGGTTGATGTGGGTTTATGGCGGATGATGAAAACGTAGAAGTAAAACTGACATAAAATAACCGGATTATCAGCCAAAATAGGCATAATAGGGGATATGCCGATAAGGCATATACATCAAAAATATATATGGCTGCCTTAAATTTAATAAGATATCCAGCGATCGGATGACAAATGACTCAAACTGAAGAAACTTCCTTGGAAACCAAGGTTCTGGAAACCTGGAGCACCTTAGATTACCGTGCTGAAAAATGGGGATATGAAAGGGTTGCGTTTGACGGCATCAGCAACCATTTTCCAGAAGACTGCGGCGGAAAGAATTTTTGGATCATTTTCGTCGAGGACGGAAAAAACATTGATTTTCGCAGTCATGAGCCTAAAAAACCGGTAGAAGAAGTATATTTTTGCGATGACGGGACCGGATACGACTATATTTATACCGTCCTTCATCACAGCAATAAAAAAGATCGGGAGACACAGACGGGAAAATTCGGAGAGGGATTGAAAATGATCTCTGCTACTTGTCTGCGGCATAAAGTTGATATTTCATTCCATTCTAAAGATTGGTCGGTCCGGCCGATGATGAAAGAATTATATCTGCCTAAGGAAGAAAAGAAAACCTTCCTTTTATGTCAGGAAGTTACTGAAGGATATGAGGCGATGAAGGGGTCTTACACTCTTATCAGAAACCCTCCGAAAGAATTGGTGGAACATATCTGTTCATTTGCGGAACGGATCATTGATTTTCGCAAGGATCTTGCACCTTCACGCAGCTTGAAAGGATGCCATCCCAAACATAAAGTATTTCTGCCCGAGCGATTATTTGCTGGAGAACTTTTTGTCAAAAGAACAAAATATTTTCTGGACAAACCGACCTATCTTACCTACCAGATAAATGGCAAAGCGGCCGATTCGCTTCTTACACCAGACCGGGATCTGGTTTTGGAACAGAAACTGGAACAGATTTTAAAAGAGATCATCTTAAATTTTGACAACATTGCGCTCATAAAACCACTTTTAAATCATTTTACCCCTGAATGTTTTGAAAAAGATATTTATTTCAGTTCTTTAGACCAGCCGGTGTGCCCAAAATTATGGCAGGATGCCTTCCATCAATTGTACGGACCAAAAGCAATTTTGAGGGACCGGAATAACACCCATATTAATGAAGATGCACAGGCGCAGGGCTACTCAGTAGTCAAGGATATTCCTTATGGTTTGCATACACTATTGGTCTCAGCAGGCATAAAAACTGCAGATAAGGCACTAAATTATTCGCCGAGTTATGATCTTGTTTCTTTAGAAAACCTGTCTCCTGAACAGAAGAATGTTTATGAACTGCGCCATCAGGCAGACAAGATAATGTTTGGCCGCCCCCTGCCGGCGGAAGTCCGGATTTTCTCCCGCGCCTATGATAAGCACGGCGATGTTACTTGGTTTAATGGCATGAGTTATTTTGGCCAAAATCAACAGCCAAGAATATATATCAATCGAAGATGTCTTCAAACTGCAGAAAATTTTTTGCAGACGTATGCCCACGAAGCAAATCATATTTTTACTAAATCGCCAGATGCCTGCAAAGCATTTGAAGGGGGGTTAACAGAAGCGCTGGGAAAAGCACTTGATGCAGCCATTAAAAAGCCAAAAGAACAATAAACTTATTAAACTTCTTTGATTTTCTATCCACTGGTGCACAGATGAAACTTACCATCGATACTCAAGTGGATACGCATGAGGATATACGTAAAGTTTTGCAGATTTTAACTTCCATCCTGGAAAAGAAAGATTCTTCGGCATCTCCGGCTGCCGATACTACTAACCTGATGGGGATGTTTTCGGATGAGCAGAAAGGAACCGTCGAGACTAAAGGAAATGCCCCTGATTTCAGCTCTTTTCTTAATTTAACTCAAAAAAGTGAAAAGAAAGATAAGCCGCAGCTGGAATATTACTAATTATTACTGATACTACTGGCCGCTGCCAGCGATTATGCAGAGTTTTCCCGCCGGGTTGGCGTTCAATTGCTGTCCAGCTTGATCTTTTGCGGGACAATCCCCTTGCCCAGCAGTAAGGATTCGTAATATTTATCCCCGTCGGTTTTCAGCCACCGCTCATAGATTTCCATGACTTTCTCTTCCGTATCCAGTTCCGGCAGATGCAGATCGCCGATGACTAAGTAAAGCGTCTCAAATTCCCGCGACATCTCGGTAAAAGGATGCCGGCCCGCTTTCTGATAAGCGGCAGAACCTATCTGCGCATAGTAGTGCACATTTGACTGCCCTTCCCTGCGCACAAAATCATAGAAATAACCTACCAAGAACAAGCAATGATCCCCTAATTCACGCTGCTGCTGTTGGCGGAGCCGATAGGTTTCTGTCAGGGTTCTTTGATACTGAAAAGTTATTGGTTCATCAAGCGCAAGCGGAGTATCCAAAAATCGTTGCAGCATCTCAACTAAATATTTTCTGGCCGGCTTAGAAACATCTGCCTGATGCCTGTCGATTGCCTGCTCGATGGTTTCGGTAAAAAATTCTGCCGGTGAACAAACTATATCAGCCATTTTGTCCGTTTCATCCTTATAATATGAATATCAGCCCCAGCCCCACCAAGATAAGCAGTAAAAAGATGCCCAGAACTATGCTGCTGAATTTCTTTTCTCCGAAAACAAAAGCGATGCACCCTTTCGTAGCAACGTTTGCCAACACACCAAGGATTATGCCGTTACGCGCAGTTCCATAAGATATAGAATTTCCTGCTGCCTGCGCCAACGAAATAGTAATAGCATCAGTATCTGCCAGCCCGGAAAGAAAACTTACAATATACACGCCCTTGCTGGATGAGATATAAATTTCCGCAAATTTAAGAAAAGCCAGCACTAAAGCGAATATCCCCGCAAATTTCAATGCCGGCTTTAATGTGAACGGCGATTTTAATTTAATTTTTTCCGAGATATTCTGCGCACGTTTCAATAGTAAGTAAGATGCTAAACCGGTAACCAGAATCAAAACTACCATTATCGGAAGGAGACTAAGAAACAAAGATCTATTTAAGACAAACAATTCTAATAATACTCTTCCGAACATCACCCCGTTGGCAAGAATCACCCCTACAGCTAAAGCTTTATACATAGTATGATGTTGTTTGCTCCGTTCGGCAAAACTTGACGTAACTGCAGTGCTGCTGGCTAAACCGCCTAAAATACCAGTAAATAAGACACTTTTTTCGCCGAACCATTTCATCAGGATGTACCCAGCAAAACTGATGCCGGAGATGAAAACCACCATCAGCCAGAAAATATACGGGTTGAACAAAGCATACGGCCCATAGCCTTGGTTGGGAAGAAAAGGCAGGATGACAAAAGCGATCAGGGCGAATATCAAAGTGCTGCGCAGTTCCTCTTTCTTCAGATGTTCTGCGAAATGATGGAGCATGGAACGGGAATAAAGGATTATAGTGATGACGACGGTTAAAAGCACCGCCAATTTTATTTCGCCGAGATACGAAAGAACGCCGATAAAAAAAGTCAGGAAGCCGGCCACTTCCGATGTTGCGCCGTGGAATTCCCGGTTGCCGGTGGAAAGCACAAAATAAGAGACGATGATCAAAGCGCCCATCAAGACTATCCCGGCGATCATAAGCCAAGGATTGATGGTCTCGCTGAAGAATGCCGAAAGCGCTCCGAACAAAGCTATCAGTGGGAAAGTCCTGATGCCGGCATAATCGTGGGCTTTCTTCCTATGCCGCGCATATTCCCGTTCTAATCCTATCAATGAACCCAAAGCTAATGCCAATAAGAAATTGCCAATCAAAACTAACTCTGCCATCTAATCAACTCTCATCCGAACATCATTTAGAAGAAATAATTTTACATTTTATATATTTAGCGGTAATCAAAATCCTGTTGGGAATCAGTCTTTCTTGCCCAACGCGTTTATTTTCGGTAGTAATTGTTCAAAAATAAGATAATCAGCAAGATATGCCCCCATCATTCCGCCTGCGCCGATCAGGCCATATCTTAAAGCATCATCTGGCTGGACGGTGATAAGATACGCACTTACGGTCGCTGCTTCCAGATCGCCCATCACTCGCCATGCCGCTCTGGCCGCGAATCGCAACAAAGATGCCGGTTTATATCCATCTTTTTCCAGATCTGCCAAGATGTCTGTAAGAGCTATCCTGCGCCCGATTTCGTTTAATACTTTTGCCACCCTGCTTATGATTACAAGAGCTATAAAAAACTATCTGTTAAGATTTAAATAACCAAAACTTATTCGCAAAGGCATGGATTTTCAAAAGCTGGTCGATCTGTATCAGGAAATGGAAAATACTTCTTCCGGCAATAAGATACGGGAAATCCTTTCCGGTTTCTTTAAGGAGGTTCCCGCAGAAGACATCAAAGTAATCAGTTATCTGACCTTAGGCCGCATCGCATCTGAATATGAAGATGTTGTTTTAGGGCTGGCAGAGAAATCCATCCTTAAAGCTGTCGCCAAAGCTGCCGGAGTTGAGGAATCAAAAACCGCCAGATCCATGCAGGAAACCGGAGATGCCGGGTTGACAGCAGAGAAATCACTGCAGAAAAAACCGCAGACTCTCGTGCCTTTAGGAAAACTGAGCGTGAAAGAAGTCTTTGAAAAACTGCATAAGATCACTGAAGCGAGCGGCACCGGATCGCAGGAAACAAAAATAAACATTTTAGTCGGCCTGCTGCAGAAAGCATCGCCGAAAGGGGCAAAATACATCGTCAGGATCGCGCTCGGCACTTTACGCATGGGTGTTGCAGACATGACGATGCTTGATTCGCTGGCTATCGCCTATACCGGCGACAAGAAGGACAAGGAATCATTGGAAAAAGCATACAACCTCTGCCCCGACGTAGGCATCATCGCAGAAACGTTAGCCAAGAAAGGGTTGAAAGGCATCGAAAAGATCGACGTGCAGGTAGGCCGCCCGATCAAGATGATGTTAGCGCAGCGGGTAGAGGCATTGGAAGAGGCAGCCGTAAAGATTCCCGGCAAACTGGCGATAGAAGCGAAGTACGACGGCGAAAGGATGCAGGTCCACAAGAATAAGGATAAAATCACTATTTTTTCACGGCGGATGGAGAATATCACCGGACAATTTCCGGACGTGGTGAAATACCTGAAAGAACATGTTTCCGGCAAGGAATACATCATCGAAGGGGAGATTATCGCTATAGATAAAGAAGGTCAGCCGCTGCACTTTCAAGTGTTGATGCAGCGCAAACGGAAGACGGACATCGAAGAATATGTTAAAAAAGTTCCGGTGCAGTTAAAATTGTTTGATCTCCTGTATCTTGATGGAAAATCGTACCTCCATCAGCCTTACTCTGAAAGGACGGAACGGCTGGTCGGAGCGGTGACGAAGGGAAAGCATATCACGCTGGCCGACCGGATTATCACCGACGATTTAGCAGACGTAAATGCTTTTTTCCAGAAGATGCTGAAGGAAAAACAGGAAGGCATAATGATCAAATCCGTGGATTCAGAATATCAGGCCGGGACGCGGGGCTGGAACTGGATCAAGTGGAAGAAAGAGTATCAAAAAGAGATGACCGATACCTTTGATCTGGTCGTGGTCGGCGCATTCCACGGCAAGGGAAAACGTTCCGGCACTTATGGCGCATTGCTGTGCGCAAGTTACCATGAAAAAGAGGATATTTTTGAGACCGTCACTAAATTAGGGACGGGATTGACTGACGAGATGCTGGCGGAGCTGCCCGGCAAATTTAAAGAATACCAGAGAGACAAAAAGCCGGCGCGGGTAGCGGTGAGCCAGATAAAACCGGAAGTGTGGCTGGAACCGGTGCTGGTAGTGGAAGTATTGGCGGCGGAAATAACCAAAAGCCCCAGCCACGCTTTAGGATTAGCATTACGCTTTCCAAGATTTATCCGCTTCAGGGACGATAAGAAAGCGGAACAGGCCACCACCAGAAAAGAGATCGAGCAGATGTATAGAAAAAGCAGCAGATGATCGATAAGAGATCCGATAATTTTCTTTTAAAAAACTATTCTGGGGATTTTTCCGGAGAAAGATCTTTCAGCAGGTCATCCACCGACCGGGCCAGGCAGGGATTTTTTCCATTGCCGAGACTTTAGGGACTAACGTAGTTTTTTCTTACTTTAATTCTAATCAATTACTGCGAAGCAGAGTCAAATTCGTGCGGGAGAATCAGAATTACTTCCCTATAGATTTTTCTTTTTCTCTTTGACTTGTTTTTCGATTAGTTCAAAGAGCCTTCCCATAATCTCAGAAGGGATGTTCACGCCAATTTTTCTAAGGTCTTCCAAAAAACCAGTTAGATCAAATACTGCTCTTTCTTTTCCTAGAGTGGTTTGATTTTTAGCCTCTTCTATAATAATATCCCACTCAATCTTTGTTGAATTGATAATTTTTCGAGCGTCATCTTTATCTTTTATTCTGTCGGTAGCACATTTCATAAGAATAAGGTCATGCGGATTAGCTATTTTTAAGATTAAATTTTTTTCAAATTGGTGAATTTGTTCTGCTCTTTTTCTCATATTTTCTGAGAAGATGAAATCTATTACTTCTACTACAAACAAATCAAAACGTTCATCGTTTAGTTTAAACATCTCCGGGGTATTTCTCTTTGTACCATAAATTTTAATTGCATCCATTTCTAAATAACCAAGAGATTTTACTGCCTCTTTGAATATTGCCCTATCTTTCTCATTCTCAAAGACAAGATCGATGTCTAAAGTTGCATCTTTAAACCCGAGGAACATCATAGCCGTCCCTCCGATGGCATAAACAGTTATTTTTTTAGTAAGTCTTCTGGCTACATTTAATAATAATTTTTGTTGTTGATCTATGGTAATCATCGGTATTCCTCTAAATCTTTTTTATTGAATGGGAGATGGATTTTCCATACTCTTTCTATTTTCGTAAAGTCTCTCGATTTTAATTCTGGAATAACATATTCAAATTTATATTTTTCTTTGGAGAGAGCACTACTTCTAAATTTAGTGGTCATTTTTCTTACTTTTATGATACTACGGGCTAGATCATATAAAGCCCCAACTTGTCTTTCAATATGATTCTCTTTAGAAAGATGGTATAATTCCACCCAATTATTAATTTTTTTGAACAAGGCTAAAGAAGCGAGAATTGTTCTAAGGCTTTTAGTTTTGATGGCGTAAATTAAAGTTTCTTCTAAACTTGGTTCTTTACCATAAATTTTGTGAATTACTGGCGTGGAAATCTTAATCGGAGAATATCGGTTAATAATATCATAGTAACTTTTACCCCCCAGTTTATTATCTAAAGATATATTGTAAACTCTTCGATTATTACTTTGTCTTCTGGTTTTGACATAACCATCTTTTCTAAGAACGTAGAGGTAATAAATAGCCATTCTTTTATCAACTTTGAGTATATCCATAACTGACTCTATGGTTTGGATTCCAGCTAGTTTTTGGAGAAGCTCTCTTTTTTTCATAACTTAATCTAGCTATAACTATTATATAAATGTTTGTGTTAATCTGTTAGTAACTAAAACTCCCAAGCTACCTTAGGAAAAGATTGGGCCGAAAGTAGATTAATGATTATTTCCTATGATAAACCACATTTTAGAATATCTAGAGTTAAAGAATTTGTGAAAAGCGAGAAATTATTTCCTTTAGAAGATGAGAGATTTATTAGAGTAGACAAGGAATTAATTGAACGGTATGGTTATCTAATCAGAAAATACTTTGAAGGAAAATAGAAGAAGAACTAAATCTTTATAAAACCCATATTATTCCAACAATTAAATGATTAAACCAGAAGAAACTCTTGAAAATTACGAGCAAAAGCTACTTAATTCAATCTTAAAAGCTGAAAATAATAAGTTTGATTTTTCTTCTTCAAAACCACTTGATATACTCAAAAATATATTTGGTCATAATGGATTCAAACCTCAACAATTAGAGATTATTACAAGAATCCTTAATAGAGAAGGTAACACATTAGGCATTATGCCAACTGGCGGCGGAAAATCAGTTTGTTTTCAGATTCCGGCTTTGATTCGAGAAAATCTTACTATTGTTGTAAGTCCATTAATTGCCTTGATGAAAGATCAGATAGACAATCTAACCAAAAAAGGGATTTATACTGCTTTTTTTGTAAATTCTTCGATTTCGGAGAATACCAAAGAAAAGATTATAGACTTAGTAGAAAAGAAAAAAGTAAAATTATTGTACCTTGCCCCAGAAAGCTTAAAATCAGAAAGAATTCTAGAAGTGCTAAAAAAATTAGATATTGGCTTATTTGTAATTGATGAAGCCCATTGCATTTCAACATGGGGGCATAATTTCAGACCAGATTATTTAAGGATTCCAGAAATTATTGAAGAACTGAATAATCCTCAAATTTTGGCACTTACTGCAACAGCAACAAAAGATGTAGAGAAGGATATACAAAAACAGTTTAAAACTCAATGTAAAGTATTTAAAGCATCTTTTGACCGTCCAAACCTCTATATTGATGTTCTTCAATTAGAAAAAAATGTTAAAAAAGAGTTATTCTTAGTTAGCTTATTAAAGCAGTTGAAAGGATCAACTATTATTTTTGTAACTTACAGAACCACTTCCGAGAAAATATCAGAGATCTTAAATTCCAATGGAGTCAATAGTGTTCATTATCATGCTGGACTAGATAAGGAAATCAGAGAAAAGATACAAAATCAGTTTATTTCAGGAGAGGCCAGAGTAATCGTAGCTACCATAGCTTTTGGCATGGGAATTGATAAAGCAGATATAAGAAATATAATCCACTATAATATTCCTCAATCAATAGAAAATTATTACCAAGAAATTGGAAGAGCAGGAAGGGATGGAGATATTTCTAATTGTATCGTCTTATTTACAAAAACTGATGAGAGTAAAATTAAGGATTTAATATCCAGTAGTTGGCCTGATGAACACAAAATAAAGAATATAATATCCTATCTAAAAAGTAGAAATAGCAAATATATTTTTACAACAGCTAAAAAAATTTGTTTTGATTGCGATATTAAGGAGATACCTGTTAACCTAATTTTGCATAGATTGGAAGAATCTGGAGCAATAAAAGTATTTACAAACATTATTTATCAAGTTAAGCCTTTATTCGGTGAAAGTTATTCTAAGATTATTGAAAAAAATCCAAAGTATGAATCGGACTTAAAAAAGATATTTTCTTGTGATTTCTTTAAAAATAACAGAAGAACTTGGCTTGTTTTAGAAGAATTAGTTGACCAAACGGGATTGAATTATTTTAGAATTTTGGAAATCATAAATGAATTAAGAAAAGAGAACTATCTTAAATTCTCAGAGATTATGCGTAAAGACCTTATTTGGATAAAAGATGGAATAAATCATTTTGACATTATTCCATTGGTCAATCTCTTTGATTCCATATTAAACCGTGATTTAGGTAAAGTAGATTTGCTAATCAAAAGCATTGCCAAACAAGGATGCATAAGAAAAAACATTCTGGAATATTTTGATGAGCCACATTTAAGGGATGATTGTGAAATGTGTTCTTATTGTGTTGGTGACAAATTGGCTGAAAGGATAAAACCAGAAATCAACGAAAATCATGCTAGTGATGAAGAGATTGAATTCATTAGAAATTTGAAGATTGATATAGTTAAAGATGCTTTGCCAGTTATTCTATTAAAATCTATCGCCAGAGATAGAGGGATATCAAAGAAGGATTTTGTAAATATTTTAGTTGGCGATTTACATCGGTTTAGTGGTAGATGGAAATTTAACTTAACTTGTCACGAAATTTTAAAACAATTCAAGGATAAAAAAATAGTTTTAGAGAAGATTCTTGAAGGTTTGATAAATAACGAACATTTGAAAGAGGAAATTGATGGAACTTTGAGAATTACTAAGAAAGGAATGAAGTATGTTCTAGAAGAAAAGCCAACGGTTAAAAGTAGCGAACTACCAAAGTCAAATTATCATAAAAAATTAGAGATTATTAAAGAAAAATATCCAAATGCTTACGAACATTGGACATCAGAAGCAGATGAAAAAATGAGGAAGTTACATCATCAAGGAAAATCAAATTCTGAATTGTCTGAAATATTTCAGAGAAAGTCTGGGGCCATTAGTTCTCGTTTGAAAAAGCTTGGGTTAGTTAAATAAAGTTTTCTCACCCCCCAAGAGTATAGTTTAGTTATAGTTCAGAACTCCCCCCCGTTTTTGTAATTTAGAACTTAAACACAATTAAACCACCCACCCCCTCATACACAGCTTTATCCGCGTTTAAACTATCAACCCGTGCTGCATCCCAAAACCATAGCTTTTTTAAACACCATTTCTTTACTGTATATCCATGGACTATAAGGAATTGGGCTTGAGATGCGGTCTGGAAATCCACCAGCAATTGGAAGGGAAAAAACTGTTCTGCTCCTGTCCGACGGTCCTGCGCGATGATGCTCCGGGTTTTATCCTCCGGAGGAAACTGCGGGCTGCTGCCGGAGAAGGCGGAAAAATAGATGTCGCAGCATTGCAGGAACAGATGAAAAGCAGGACTTTTGTCTATCACGGTTATTCCGATACTACCTGCCTGGTAGAAGCGGACTGCGAACCGCCGCACGAGATCAATCCCGAAGCGTTATACACCGCTTTACAATTATGCAGGCTGGCTGCGGCGGAAGTTTTTCCCGTCGTGCAGGTGATGCGGAAGACTATCGTGGACGGCTCCAACACTTCCGGATTTCAACGGACTGCGCTGATAGCTAAAGATGGCGCGCTGAACACTGGTTCCGGGCCGGTACGCATAACCAACATCTCCTTAGAAGAAGATGCCTGTAAGATCGTCAAAGAGACCGCAGAAGAAAAAACCTATTCGCTTGACCGTCTGGGAATTCCGCTGATTGAAATAGGAACTGCGCCGGATATCACTTCACCGGAACAATGTCAGGAAACTGCCAAGAAAATAGGCCTGTTGCTGCGCTCATTGCCGGGCGTAAAACGCGGCCTGGGGACTATCAGGCAGGACGTGAATGTTTCTATCAAAGGCGGGGCGCGGATCGAGATAAAAGGCGCGCAGGACTTGCGGCAGCTGCCGCTGCTGGTAGAATTGGAAGTGAAACGCCAGCAGGAACTGCTTAAGATCAAAGAGGAATTGAAAAAAGTAAAACTGCCCGCTTTAGATACCACCGATGCCACTTCATTATTCTCCCAATCCGCTGCTAATATCATCAAAAATACCTTAGCTAAAAACGGAAAGATCCTTGCGGTCAAAATACCGGGATTTGCCGGCTATATCGGAAGAGAACTCCAGCCCGGCAGGCGGTTAGGTACGGAATTTTCTGACCGGGCTAAAGTGCAGGCCGGCGTGGGCGGCATTTTCCATTCAGATGAACTGCCGCGCTACGGCATCTCTGAGACGGAAGTCATAGCGATAAAAGAACTATTGGGATGCCTTAAGCAGGACGCTTTTGTATTAGTCGCTGATGAAGAAAGACGCGCCAGGGCGGCATTAGAAGCGGTGCACGAACGTGCACGTGAAGTCTTGAAAGAAATTCCTTCCGAAGTGCGCAAAGCGAATGCCGACGGCACTACTTCTTATCTAAGACCTATACCGGGAGCTGCGCGGATGTATCCGGAAACAGACGTTCCTTTGATCAAGCCCGACCTGAAAAACATCGAACTGCCGGAAACAATTGAGAAAAAGATGGAACGATATCAGAAAGAACTGGGCTTGAGCAAAGATTTAGCTGAATTTGCTGCCAAGTCAGAAAGAGTAGATTTATTTGAGGAGTTAATTAGAAAGTATCCCGTAATTAAGCCGGCTTTCATCGCAGAAACGCTTATCTCTACGCCTTTGGACATCAAGCGCCAGCACCATCAGGATCCAGATAGATTGGATGATGAAGATTTCAGGAAGCTGTTCAAATATCTGGCGGAAGATAAAATCCACAAGGATATCGTTATTGATGTCCTTTTAGACATGATTACCGGAACCTTTGATATCGCTAAATATGCCGGCTTAAGCACGGAAGACATCCACCAGGAATTGATGAAGATCATCGAAGAAAATAAAAATGCCCCCTTTCCGGCATTGATGGGGCTGGCTATGAAACGGCTGGCCGGGAAAGCTTCCGGGAAGTTCATTTCCGAGCAGCTCCAGAAGATTCTTAGCACCGGACATAGATAGTTGTTACTCTATAGGATTAAATCCCTTATAAGTTGGTTTTCAGTTATGTTTCTATTACACTCCTCTAATTCAAATTTCATTTTTGATCTCTAATTAAAAATTGCAAACATGTGCTTGAAAAATATTTTTGCATGTTCCATGCTCTCTTTTGCGGGTTCTTTGTTTGCTTGCGGCATTGTTCTGTATGTAAATTCCCCCCTTTTTTTCTTCTCTTCCTTGAATAGCCCTAACAAGTATTCTGCTCGAACCAACGCTTCTTGGTATATATTTAGAAGTTCAACGTCAAGTTCTCCATTTTCAACAAATTTTTTGAATTCTGTGAATGCTTTTTTATGTTCTTCTGGAGCAGAAACTTCAATTCCTTTCTTTACAAGATATGCCTTCGCCCCATAAAATATACTGTAATAGCTATGTGCAATAACCGCGCTATAATATGTTTCTGGATCATTGACTTTGAAAGTCTCTTTTTGTATGTTTGGCTCTTCACTGATTGCAAAGATTATTCCTGCTAACTTTATCTCATTTTCCGCTCTATGAATATACAATTTTGAATCCATTATTTATCCCCTCCTGAAGTATCGAATAAAAGATGATTGGATTTTGAATGGCTAAGTGCTTGTAAGCTATCTGTTTTCCCAAATTTTCGTGTTTATCTTTTAACATTTGAAGCATTTCGACTTTTGTAATGACCTGGACATCTATCTTTAGAATGGATTTCAGTTCAGCAGACTTCATAGATAATTCACAATTCTTTTTATCCCCTATTGAATTTACGAAGATTGCAATATCTAAATCAGATTTTTCTTTTTGCTTTCCTTCAGCATATGATCCAAATATTACAAGAGATATAAATTCAGTGTTTGATAATTCTTCCCTGATTATCTTCAAGCTATTTTTAACAAGGTTATGGCTTTTATCTTTTATGAGTATCTCAAAGTATGAAAAAACAGTGCTATTATCCAAATTTATAGCATATAAAATGATATTTCCAACTTCTCTTTTTTTGACAAGTTCTTCTGCGAGAAATTTCACCACTGCTTTTTGAATGATTGAATTTGATTTTTCTTTTGAGTAATTTTTTATCTCCTTATAAGTAAGCTCTTTGTAAGGTTTTCTCAGAAATGCTTCAAATATTTTAATCTGTTTGGGCGTTAACATATGAATACCTTTTTTATAGTATAGTCATACCTGAATTGAGGTATTATATAAATTTTTCGATTAAAAATAAAAAATGCAGGCTCGTTACCCCGTTTTATAGTACCACGCCCCAAGTTTTCGCCTTAGGAAGCGCAGCTTTTGACAGCCACAATAACGCCTTCTCTTCCGTCGCTATTCAGTCACTTCACTGCCTCGGGACATAATAACGGATTTTAGAAAAAGTGTTATTGCTACTGCTTAGTGACCAAACATTTATAAAGGAGTTTTGATTCTGGAACTAATAAGGTGAATGAAAATGAAAGCTACCACTAAATTTAAACTAGGGACGTTAGGCGTATTTTTAGGGTATACTGCTGCTACCTGCGGCGTTGGATATGGCGTAGGACATAAAACCGGTTATCATGCCGCTGAAGAAGCTGCCGCCAAAGAAATTGTTTGTTTAGAGAAACTTGCTCCGGTAAGAAATGAATTCTCCGACGGATGCAGCAGAAAGACCGCGGACACGCTTTACGATGGTTCCTTAAACCCCGTACTGCGAAAACGGGATAGAATTGAAGAGAGGTATGGGTGTCCAGAAGAAGCCTGGATGTGCGAACCGACCAGGCCTTCTGATCTGCAAAACAGCGATTTCAAGGCGGTTTTTCGCAAAAATCCCTAAACTTTTTTAAGTATTATCTTCTTTTTTCTTTATTAGATGGATAAATTAAATTTTAAACTTAATTTTATACGCTCCCATGCCCAGAAAATAGTCTTGGCCTTATTCTGCCTCGCCCTGCCTTTGTTCCTGATGCTTCTGTCTTACAAAACTATCCTGTTTTTTACCGATCTTACCGCTGACCAGCAGAACACCATTGCTTATCTGCAGGGGAAGGAAGATTTAAAGCCGGATTATAGCGGCGGGGAGATCTCCCACCTGGATGATGTCAAAAAAGTGATGGCTTATCTAAATTATCTGTTCTACGGGCTGATGCTGGCTCTTACTCTGATCCTAACGCACCATAAAAAGAACCGGGAGGAACTCTTGAGATTATTCAGCTATGGTGGAATAGCAACCATTTCGGCGGTCTTGATGATCTTTCTCTTATCATTAGCTTCATTCAACGAGGTTTTCACGGTCTTCCACCAGCTCTTCTTCCCGCAGGGCAACTGGATCTTTCCGGCAGATTCGCTGCTGATCCGGACTTTCCCGATAACTTTCTTCATAACTATAAGCAAAAACATCTTCCTCTTGAGCTTATTTTTTGGAATAGTTTTTATATCTATCAAGTATCCCCTGAACTATGTTCGTCGCAGCAGGGCTTAAGGGCTGGATAATCGCTTTGATTATGATAGTATTTACCATAATAATTTTAGTGCTAGTTTTCAATCTGTTTATACTCCTCCTTCCGGTAGTCATAATCATAGTCGCCCTCAGCTACCTTTTCAAAACGCTTAATCAATTAAAAAAAGAAGCAAGACAAAAATGAAATACTTAAACCTATGAAACCGCTGATAGTTTTAAACTTAAAGACTTACAAGGAAGCAGCAGGAAAAAATGCGTTAAGGCTGGCTAAACAGCTTGAAAAAGTGCGTCCTAAAAATTATGATCTGGTGGTCGCGCCGTCGCTCCTGATGTTGAAAGAAATATCAGAAAAAACATCCTTGACCGTGTATTCCCAGCATGCCGACAATGTTTCTTTGGGCGCGCATACCGGCATGATCCCGGTTGAAGAATTAAAAAATATCGGCATAAAAGGAACTTTATTGAACCATTCTGAGCGGAAAATACCGCTGCAAGATCTCAGCGAAATCATAGAAGCGTGCAGGAAAAATAAATTAAAAACGATAGTCTGCGCTTCTTCGCTTCCGGAAACAGAGAAGATCGCGAAAATGAAACCGGATTTTCTTGCTTACGAGCCGCCGGAACTGATCGGCGGGGATGTGTCGGTCACTAAAGCCCGGCCTGACGTGATCTTGAAAGCATTGGAGATCGTGGAAAAATCGAGTCCCGGGACTAAAGTGTTGTGCGGCGCCGGGGTGCATTCTAAACAGGATTTAGGGCAGGCGCTGATCTTGGGCGCCAAAGGCGTGTTGATAGGGCATGCGGTTTCCAAAGCGAGAGATCCGGCAAAATTCCTGCGGGAGATGTTAGCATAACTATTAGTAATTATTAGCACTAACACGCCTAACTGAGGAAACAGCTATATAGTTTCTATCAATCAGTTTTATCAGCTTCCGGATAATTATAAGCATATATGCAGACGATCACGTTGCACCTTCCAAAAGAGATAGAAGCAGAAGAACTGCGGCAGGATTTAGAAGAAACTATTTCCCGATTTAACGGAAAACTTATGGGAGCATATCCATTTGAACTGCCTTATGGCGTAGGGCAGGAACGGATATATAAAACAGCAGCCCGGGGATTGATTGTTACCTTAACCAATGATCTAAATGTTTTTTGCCAAAAAACGTTCTACGTCCCCGGCGAAGAACTGTATTACACCGCCAAGATAATGCTTTTTGACTTTGACGAAGAATCGCTTTTTTTTGAAGTACTGAAACAAAATTTTGAATGGTTCAATAACCGATACGAGCCGTGAAAGTTATACTTCTCATCACTTACAGCTAGAAGATAGTTTTGGTATTTAAAAGGAAAATCTTTTAAATTACTCTCAACCAGTAATAAAAATGGCAGATTTTGATTTAGAACTGATTGCGCTATTGAACCGGAATAATTATGCCTTGCGGCGAAAAATCGGAGAAGGTTACTTTCGGGTAGCCTATGAAGTAGTCCGCCATAAAGGGGAACTGAAACGAAGATTTGTAGCAAAATGGGAGCGCCCTAATGGTGGTGATTCTGTTCAACATAAAATAAATAAAACAAAAGATAGATTAAGTGAAAGAGAAATTGAATTACTTAATATCATTAACCACCCTAATATTGTCCAAATATATGACCTGCTTCAGGATGAAAAGAGAAAAATCATCATTGAAGAGCATTTCGATGCTATTTCTTTAGAAGAGAAAGTTAGGATGCAAGGGCCGATCCTAAATCAGGATTTTTTAAAGATTGTTTTTTCCCAAGTAACTGATGCGCTGCGCTATCTTCATGCAGGGGGAGATATCTTGCACCGCGATCTTAAACCTTCTAATATCCTGATCGGTCGACAGACAGATTTAGTGAAAGTGGCTGATTTTCAAACTGCTTCGTTAGTGAATGATATAGAACTGAAACTTATGCCCACCAGAGGAGCTACGGGCTATACTCATCCCGATTTAGTTAATACACTTTTACAGGGTCTTCCAAATAGAGCGACTATAGCTACGGAATTTTATGCTTTAGGCGCAACATTATTTTATGCCTTGGTAGGAAAACCGCCGTTTCGATATAAAGTGAATATTGTTGATGACGGAACGCCTTTAGAAATTAGAGATGAAAAAATTTACATTGCCCTGGAAGAAGATGAACTGAGGCTGGTTAGCATCTCTCCCGAAGAGCATGATGCAAAGCTGGAACAAGAAATAGAACCGGTTCCGGTACGCTTTAAGGAACTGCTGCTGAACTGCCTTTCTTTGGAACGAAAAAGCTATGTGAATCTCAGTTCTGAAGAAGCCCATGCCAAATTTAAGGAAGATTTTGACTATGCTGTTGGCAGATCTTTAGAATTAGTGATGCCCTTGGACAAAGTCCTGCGCAGGGATCTGGAGGGCATAAATAAAGGAAAAGCTGCTCCAGAAATAGATGCAGTGATAGAAATGGCAGCAGGAATGGTCATGAAATATGGAAAACGAGATAGAGAAAATAGCCTTCAGCATCATGGTTTTGGCGGTGACCGAATAATTTCCAGCACCAGCAAGGAGATCTATTCTTTAAATGCCGGCAAACTCATGCTTAAACTTACCGATGAAGCAGATTATTATTCCTTCGGAACCTGGTCGCCGGGCTGGAGAGAAGATTATCGCCGCACTCTGGTGATAGCCCATAACGATGAGCAAATTTTGGAAGCGCATACCTTATTAGGGGGCGAAGTTGGCAGTTTGCATGAAGAGGTGCAGATTCTGCAGCCGTATGATTGCTGGCTGATCACTGCAGCAAAAATATTTCCGGCAGATACTCTTTCTGTTGAAGAAGAGAAAAAATATGCGATGCTGCAGCAATGTGCTGATGCTGGGTTTATTGATGAGGCTAAGGTTTTGCTGGAATTTCTCAATGCCGGCAGAGAAGGCTGCATGATGATCTGGCCGCGGGGATTATTGGGAGATTTTTATCAGGTAGAAATTCCGCGGGCCATCACTATTGACGGCCAAGATAAGTTTCTTCCTAAAGTGCAGTTTAAAGAACCGGTAATAGAAGAAGCAAGAAAGATTCTTGAAAGTTATGATCCTGAGACATACCGGCGGGCTCGGCAGAACTTGCAAAGTTTTCACGGAGAATGGAAGAAATGATTTACGAAGTAGAATCTTTCTCTAAAAGAAGCCCCAGCAAAGGGCTGGTGGAAAGATACAGGTTTCGCAAAGCCATACCGATATGGTGCAATATTATCTGGTTGCTATTATTTTTCTTCATCGCATCATAAAGATTAGTAAACAGCAGCCCCTTAGATTTTTCATGTACTTTTTCTATGGCAGAAAGATTTTTTTCCTGATAAGCATGGCGTAACATCAAAAACAGTTCTTGTAATGAAAAAAGATATTGTGCATGCATGGCGCTTTCTTTTACGGATAATTTTGGTTTTTGCTTATCTAAATACTTGTTAAGATGGTACAATTCTCTGGGAGCATGGATGACCAAACTTAGAAAGTTCCAGAAGAAGATTGCTTTGTCAGAATAAATATTCTGCTTGGTCATCATCCTTCGGCAGAAATTATCGTACTTGTGGATATTCAGCATGGTGAACTCATAATCAGTAAATGGCGTGTTGTTTTTTATTCTTGCCGCAGTACTTTGGATCATGGAAGCAATGCCGTTAAAGATTTTCTGGAAGATCAAGTCAAATTTCTCTTCGTGCGGCTCAGTGATGCTTTCAATAATGCAGGTTCCTTTATCTTGATGCGTTATTTCCATCCCCAGAAGATAATTCTGGAGGACTTCTCTGATGATATTAAGCTGTCCTTTGTCAATATTTTTTATGGTTAAAACATCATATCCAGCACGATAGGCATTGATTAATGTCAGTCTGATCGCTGATTCCGTATGGGTTTTGAAGGATAGGATAGTTTCTTTCTGGTGTTTTCGTTCCGAAGAAGCGATGATGAGATGATCTTTGACATCAGTGATGTCCACTTCCTGCCCTTTTTTTAGCTTGAAGCGCTGGATCCAATCGCTGGGCAGGGAAACCATTAAAGTGGTCGTTCCCTGCTGGACTAATTTACGTTTCATGTCTTGATTTTCTTTGGTTCTTATTTAAACTTTTTGCAAAAGTTTATACTTTTTAGCCAATCCTAAAACTTATATTACATTAGCAACATATTTATTAGCGCTGCGGATGCAGAACTTCCGTGGAGAATAAATATTATGTAGATGCCTGCATCTGGAGGGATTTTTACGAGAACAGAGAAGATAAATTCAGGCCTTTAGGGGAGTGGGCTTTCAATTTTTTTCGGATGGTTAAGCAGACTAAAAGCAAGATATTATATTCTGATTTGATTATTAAAGAACTTTCCACTTCATATCATGAAGAGAAGATTAAAGAGACTTTCAAAATAGTTGAAGAAGAAGGATTGCTGGAAAAAGTGGAGATTACGAAAAGCCAGATTCAAGAAGTTATAAGCAGAACGAGAAAGTCAAGACTCCCCTTTAATGATTTGCTCCACACTATCCTTGCCAGAGATCACGGCGCAATTATGGTTACAAGAGATAAGCACTTTGAGGAGTTTGAGAATATTGTAGAAATACGAAAGCCGGAAGATTTAGTCTAACTTAACTCCAAACTCTTGGGCAAGTTTTTCTGCTGCTTTTTTTCTTCCTGCTTCCCATTCTTTAGCACTTACTTTCACTTTGGCAGCGCCTTTAAGCTTGGCTAATTTCTGCATGAATATTTCCGTTTCTATTGCATTAAGCTTTTCCCGCACCGCTTCCCGGATGAATTCGGTCCTATTGTTATAATTAAAAGATTGTAAGAGGCGGTCTATCTTTTTCAACACATTTCCCTGCAGTTTGAAAGTAATTGTTTCCATGTAAGCCATTGTATTACAATGTAATATTTAAGATTTGCGGTTGTTGTTCTGCTTAAATTGGTTTATACAGTTTAAACGTTAGATTAATAAGAAAACAGTTATCTTGCGATTCTAATAATATTTATTGATGTTTTTTGGGGGTTGGAAAAATGGTGGAAAATCGTGAACGAGATATTTTGTTGGCAATGAATGAGTTTACATACATTCAGGACCTAACTAAAGGGGATATTAGTATGTATGTTGGTCCAACCAAAGTAAGCCTTTCCAATACTGAAAGAATAGTTAATATTGATCCTACTACAAAGCTGGTACGACCAGTGATCGGCGAAGAAGGGACACAAGGAGTTAAGCAATTTGTTTCTGCTTCTTCTTCGGAGTACGTTGTTCTAGAGAATCCGATTAAAAAGAATGACCAGAAATATGCCAGAGGACCGAACCCTTCTACTGAGTTAGAGATAGGAAGAAAATTAGTAATCCCAGGACCAGTTTCTTTTCCGCTATGGCCTGGGCAAAGTGCTGAAGTGGTACAGGGGCATAGACTAAAAGAAGATGAATATTTAGTTGCCAGAGTTTACGAGACCACTCCAGAGAGTGATGCTACAATAGGTCATGAGCTGATTGTAAAAGGAACTGATACTAGTTTTTACATACCACCCAATGGGATTGAAGTGCTCTCTCGTAGTCGGCAGGCAAATAGTAAGACTTATGTTCTTGAAGCTATAAAACTTCAAGATGGAGAATATTGCACTCTAAAAACTGGAGGCAAAAAAAGAATTGTTCGCGGTCCAAGTGTAGTCTTTCCTAATGTCGGTGAAACTTTTGACACAAAAGAAAATAAAGTGATCGAAAAAGCGCTCCCTTATAAAAAAGAGGAAGGGTTACACCTCTATGTGTTGCGAGAATTTTCTACGACAGAAAGAAATGATAATACCACAGAATTAGAAGAGCTTTTAGGCAAAGGAAAATTCAACACCGGACAGGAAATATTCATACATGGAAAAGAAGGAATATTCTTCCCCTCAGAAGAATTAGAAGTAAAAGGGAGGGTCAAACCAATCTCACTTTCAAAAAATGAAGGAATTTATGTCCGTAATTTGGAGGGGGGAGTCATTGATACGGCAGTTGGACCAAAAGGTTATTTACCTGATCCAACTAAGGAAGAAATTGTGGAACGATCATTGGATGAACAGGTCGCAAATCTTTATGGAATAAAAGAAAGAGATTCCAGGAAAGCAATCACTATCGACGTGCCTCCAAATCATGCCGCAATGGTTAAGAACGGAGAAGACAGAAAGGTATTGCAAGGGCCACTAACGTATGTGCTTGGCTTTACCGAAGAACTGGAGATTCTCAATCTTTCCACAGGGAAGCCAAAAAGCGACCAAACTAAATTACCAACAGCTTTTCTGCAGGTGGAGGGCAACAAAGTATCTGACAAAATTACTGTAGAAACAAAGGAACATGTGAAATTAGATGTTATGGTTTCGTATAGAATTTCCTTTACAGATGATGCGAATAAATGGTTTAATGTTAATGATTATGTAGGCCTACTCTGCGACCATCTTGGGTCAGTAGTTAGAGCAACAGTACGCACTACGCCATTAGAAACATTCTATGCTAATAGTGCAGATATTATTCGTGCTAGTGTTCTCGGAGAAAAAAGTGCAGAGGGAAAACGTCCAGGGAAAAAATTTGTTGAAAACTGGATGCACGTATATGATTTAGAGGTTCTGGACATTAACTTGTTTGACAAGAACTTAGAAAAGTTGTTAGTAGATTATCAACAAAATGTTATAGAACATGAATTAAAAGATAAAGAGTATGAGCAGAAAGTTTCTGTGGAAAGAAAAATTCAACAAAGAAATTTTGATCTTGAAACAGATAAGGAGCGGTTAAAACAAGAAACTTTGCAGTTAAAGATAAACTCGATTACAAAAGAAGTGGAATCCTTCGAAAGAGAAAGAGAATTTTCGCACGCAAAACTGGACTTCGATTTAACTTTAGACAAAGAAAGAAAAACAAGAACAGTACAGAACCAATTAAATGTAGAGAAGATGAAGAGCGACCAAGAGCTAGCATATCTTAAAGCCAAACAGGATATTGAATTAGCAAGAGCCGAGGCTGACACCACGGCATATCTTCAGAAAATAGAAACCGATGCAAAGGCTTACAAAGAAATGGCTTCATCAGTTACGCCTGAACTTATTGCAGCTATTACTAGGGCTGGAGATGCTAAACTAGTTTCTGAAGCAGTAAAAAATCTTGGCGAACTAGGCTTGTTCAAAGATTTGAGTACGCAAGAAATAATGAGCAAAATCTTCACCGGTCTTCCGCTTGCCTGCGGGGGAATAGAACAACTATTGCTGAAAGCAAGAACAACAACTGAAAAAAAATAATAGGGGGCAAAGAAAATGATGATAGGCCCGATATTTGATGAAGATAAAACTCTTATGGGATTAGTGATACATCAATTATTGCCCGGAAAATACAATTATAGTAACACTGACATCATTGTCGAACGCGGCCCTACTGAACGCAAACATCCATGGTATGGCGGGCTGATGATGGTAAATTATACCCTCAGTATACGTGATAAGAGCACTGGTGAAAAACAAACCTTGGCAACTGATGTGGATATTTCCGAAGCAGAAAGAATAATCCGTGAACATCATGGCAGCCCATATTATTTTGGAGAAAATTTTCTGAAAAAATTATGGTATCACCCTAAATAACATGATACGGGTCTATTTTTCTTGGTAATATTTAAACAGAATCATAAACTTTTCCTAAGATATTCTTTCAAAGCTCGTATCGTTACTTTGATCTTCATCTCATTTTTCTTCCAGATATCATGGCCTACTTTTGCGCCGCGATAATCTATGGAATTACGAAGGTCTTTCAGTTCTAATAGATAATCAAAATCTATCTCCAAATCTTTTTTTTGTTTTAAATAAGCAAATAGGCATTCATGGCTTAATGCCTTCCAGCCGTCTAAAGCTAGGATAGCTGTTGCCAGCTCTTTTATGATCTCATAATGGCCTTCCAAAAACAGAGGGGGGAAGTTTTTTGATTTTTCTTTCAAGCCATTCCAGAATTCTTCTCTGTGCTCGGCTAAAGTTAATAATTCTTTAGCCATGCTGAAATCTTTTATGCCCGTCTCAATAAGCTTGTTTTCCCGAATGCATTGTTCAAATTCTTTTCTTTTCACTTGATAACCACTAATTTTCCAGCTAACACCACCCCATTATAAATGTTTTCCAAAAGCCCTTCGCTTAATTTAGTTAAGTCTTTCTCAAAAATAAGCTGGACTTTATGCCCAATCCGGGCGTTGAATTTCCCCAAGTTCAGCGGCCTGTACTCTGCCTGCACGAAGAGGTCAACATCACTTTCCTTATGATAAGTTCCTTTCTGCACGCTTCCAAATAAGACTATCGCTTCGGGCGAGATATTTTTCTCTAAGAAATCTATCAATCCGCTGGCAAAAACTTTTTTTACGATGGCCTCGCTTTTTTCATGCCTGTAGATGCGGGAGAGGCGGTTTGCTTCGTAATAAGCATATTTTCCTTTTTCCTTCCGTTTAAGTATTATCCTTTCTTTTACCAGCTCTTTAAGGTATTTCATCACCGTTTTGGTGTCCAGCCGAGTGATTCTTGCTAATTCTCTTACCCCATACCTGGCCATGGGGTTCAGGAAGAATTGATTTTGCATAGTTTCCATAATGTAGGGATAATTTCCCACATTTATAAATGTTACTGGGGGAACGCAGTTATACCTACACAAATAGAAATATTTAAAAACAAGTAGGTATAACTGCTGAGTATGGTTTTTGTGCAGGAAAGAATCCAAAAAGGAGAAGTTTATCTTTACTTAGATAAATCTATCAGAATCGGAAAGAAGGTATACAAGATCAGCAGGTTTTTGGGTAAAAAATCAGAAATATCTCCAGAAACAATCGATAAAGAGAAGAAGAAATTTACCTTAGAGCTGGATACAAAAATCGCCTCTCTTTTAGTATCGGAAGCTGCAAAGAGGTATTCCTTGCGATTTCCCCTCACCATCGAGGAAGTAAAGAAGATAGAAGAAATGAACTTAAAGTATAAGGAAATTAGAAAATCGCTGAATAAAAAAGATTGGGAAGATATTAAAAAAAGGTTTGTGGCTAATTTTGTTTTCGAATCAAATGCATTAGAGGGCAATTCCCTTACTTTAAAGAATTTTTCCGAGATTATTTTTGAAGATAAAATAATTGCTTCTGCTGATCTAAGGGAAGTTTATGATGCTAAAAATTCTTATAAAGTCTTTTCGGAGTTATTTGACTCCAAAAAGAAACTAACGGAAGAATTTATCATCGGATTGCATAAAAGGCTTATGAAGAATATTGACGAGCGAATCGGCTATAAGAGGCTGCCAAACATGATTTTAGGCGGAACAGTTGCATTAACTGCTCCAGAATACGTATCTCAGGAAATAAAAAACCTTTTGGAATGGTATCTGGAGAAAGAAAACAAATTACATCCTTTAGAACTGGCATTTAAGTTTCATCATAAGTTTGAACGAATCCATCCTTTTGCTGATGGAAATGGAAGGGTGGGAAGAATGTTATTAAATTATATCTTAATCAAAAAAGGATACTACCCCGTCGTTGTCAGGAATACTCATCGCGCTAAATATATCAAGGCCTTACAATCAGCGGATACAGACCATTATATTCCTTTGTTGAGATTTGGAATAGAAAAAGCAAAAGAAACCTATCGGAAGTTCTTTGAGATTTATTATCAATATCTTTAACGGCTTAAATTGGTTTATACAGTTTAAACGTAGATAATAAATACTACCTATAAATCTTTAGATATTAGCTTTGGTGAGGATGTTCTAAGAGTATATACAAAACGTCAAGTAAGATTACAGAGCATATATCGATAGAGGGAATAGTTTGTATTAACAGAAGGTGGAAAAGAAATGCCGGTTGACAGGATAATAGATTTTGGACGGGGTTTTTCTTCTACGGTCGAACCTCCGATTTTGGAAAAAATACTTGAGCAGTATAAAATTCTCCATGAGATTAAAGGCAGTTATAGAATACCAAAAGGCATGAAGATTAGAGGACATGATAGTGATTATCCAGATCTTATCCTTAAAAATAGGCAGATGGTTGAAGGAAGTTTTCTTCTTGAACCAGAGTTTGATTCTGAAAAACTTATCTCTCTTTATGGGAGGGGGGAGTTCTTTGCTGATGCCGAACAAGATGATGAAGATGATGATGCTGATGCCGAACAAGATGATGAAGATGATGATTATCTGCAACTTAATCTTACTTTCGCAGACATAAAATTTACTCCACGCCGAACTCAAGATGGATTGATTTATCGGTTTGACCGTGAAATTGATTGTAGAGATAAACATGGATTTATAAAATACATAGACGGGAAATTCTCAGCAAAACCACAATATTGTAAAAAAACTGGACGAATTGAAAGATTAAAATTTACCAAAGATGCTTCAGATCACCACTTTTTCTCTTTGACAAAAGATAAGAATGGCGATCCAGTGAACTTGCTTCTATTAAATAATGCAAAAGTGATTTACAAATCAACCGCAGAAATACTGGATGGATTGGTGAAATGAGAAGCTGGAGGAATAAAATATGAATCTGCAAGAAGTTTTACGAGGACAAGAAAAATCCAGTATCACTCCGATAGAACCTTCTGTCGGGGATCAGGACTATTATGTCCCTGAGTCCCTGAAACGGAATCTGGAAGGCATCGCCATGACCATCAAGAATATCGATGATTTCGGCAAGATGGGCGATAGGAATTATCTCTTCACTGGGCCTCCGGGCACTGGAAAGACTCTGGGCATCCAATATCTGGCGACGTTAGTAGGGGGCATAATCTATGACGGGAAGATGGTGAATTCTGTTGACTCAATCAGGGACACCTTTTCCCAGCTCCGCATCATCGCGCAAGAAGAAAAAGAAGCGGCGGAGAAGGAGAAGAGAACGCCCAAGCCGGTTTTCCTGGTGGTAAACGAAGTTGACAAATTTGCCAAACGTGAACAGATCTTTGATCCAGGACAGCAGGCAACTTTGAATGCTCTCCTGGATGAGATGGATGGATATGATAAGAATGAGAATCTATATATCTTCGGCACGACTAATCTTCCTGATTCTTTAGACATAGCTCTGCGAAGACCGGGACGCTTCAGCAAGGAAGTAGAATTCCTGCCGCCTGACCGGACAGGACGACAACGCATCTTAGAGATACATTCTTACCAAAAAGGGCACAAGTTCAAGGTGAAACCGGAAGACTTAGAAGAGCTGGCAGCTAAAACATTCGGCTATACTGGAGCGGACTTATCTGGTTTATTGAACGAAACATTCGTGGAAGCATTGCGTGACAACCGCAGGAAAGTATCAAAAACAGACCTAGAGCATGGATTTTCTGAAACTAAACCTTCTGCGATACGAGATATGCCATACCGTGAACCGTCGATAAAATTTATAGATTTAGCCGGGTATGAAACGCATAAAGTCTTGCTCAAGAGAATTATAGATGGAAATAATGGCGCGTTGATGCTCTTTTATGGCCCTCCGGGAACGGGGAAAAGTGTTTTTGCTGAAGCTTTAGCAGGTGAATATGGATATAATCTTATTTTCATCAGCGGAAGCGAGTTGGAAAGCAAATGGGTAGGTGAATCAAAAGACCGCCTAGCGACGGTCTATGAACGGGCTAAACAGCTTCGTCCGTGCATCATTACTTTTGATGAAATTGATACCTTTATCGAAACCAAAGGCATGGTGTCGCATCAAAAAGAGCAAAGCGGTTATATGCAGTCCATCTTCAGCAAACCGGAAGAGGGGGTATATTTAATAGCTACGACCAATAATCCACAGTATCTTAAAGATGCCATGCTGGATAGGTTTCCCTTTAAATTATATTTCCCGCTCCCGATCGAGTCGGAACAGGAAGCGATCTGGAGAAAATATCTTCCCGCGGAGATCAATCCAGCAGGGATGATCCAGGAAGGATTATCCTGCCGCACTATCGCCAATGCCTGCATGAAAGCGCAGACTTACGGCGTGGTAACGCCGGAAACGGTCGGCCGTCTGCTCGTAGGGAAAAAATTCGACGATTCTGAATATATAGCTTTGGCGGATAAAATTGGCGATGACGTGAAGGACTATTGCGCCATCATGAACTGTTTGACCAGCGGGGAGGCTAAAGTACCCTTGCCTGCCAAAAGGTCAATAACAATCCGGAGGTGAAGATGCTCAAACAAAAACTTCAGAGACAGAGACAATATATAGCCAGACGACAGGAAGATATTGCTACCTATGTCGGAAGGAACCAGAAACTGATTGTCTTGGAAGCGCCGATAGACAATGTTCCCGATGGATATACGCAGGTAACCATGAGCTATAAGAATGAGAAGCACACTTTTCTGATACCGCAGAAAGCTAAATTGTTTATGGCCAATCCCGGAGAGAACGGAAAGACATTAGATGCTTTAGATGAGCTGGCTGATTTCTATGAAGAATGCGGTGACTTTGAACATGAATTGATGATCGGCGGATCTTTCAATACCCCACAGGTGAATGTATCAACATTAGCCAGGAATAGCTACCAGACTTGGACTATCAACCAACTAGTCAGACAGAAGGGCGGAAGTGAAATGCCAATATGGGATGAAAAAGAACTGGAGCGTCTCGGTGTTAAAGATTCGTATGTAGATACTAGGCTGAAAGGTATCGCTGCGACCATGCTGGGAAAAAATGCTGCGCAGCTTAAATCTGCGGGATTGGAAGATATTTTAGAGCATTCAACCCTTACCGTGAGAGATGAATATGAGAATGTAACTAAAGTGATTAGGGATGAATATGAAACCGTAACCAGGTTAGTGAACAGGACTAAAATAGTTAATAAAACCGGAGGGGTAAGGATGTCTGACCGGGAATTCGCAGAAATCGCCTGCTGGGATGGAAGTCATTACATCTTGAAAAAAGAATTTGTACGTGATTCTGTCAAAAGCAGATACGTTCATGGTTCAAGGGGCTGGAGTGAATTTTCTAATGGGCCCGAACATAAGATCGTCAGTACCGGCGACCATGGACATAAAGAGGGATACAAACTAGCAAATCAACAAGAGATGGTAGACGAACCAAAGATGGTTACTGAAACTGTGCATCACTACGAGACGGCTACAGAACGATTGCATCATCACGAAACTGTCGATTACACCGCTCTTCCGCAGATAGAAAGGATGGAAACAGAAATTAAAGAACATCGCCAGAAGAAAGGAATGGAGCAAACCAGACACGATCAGGCTTTACTGCGTACCTATCTGAACTTGAAATATATCGCTAAAGAAGATCCATCTAAGCAGCTGGATGTGGTGTCAAAAGCCATGGAGGAATGATTATTATGCCAGTAAAGATGAGCCTAAGTTTGAAAGGGAAGGAAGAAAAAAAAGGAGAAACTCCAGGATATCTTTTCTCCGAAGCTGAATTTTTTCTTTCCAAAGGCAATAGTACCTATGGTCAATCTTTACAACTACTTCAGAAAAAATGCACTTCTGATCCAGCCACTTTACAGCCCCTGCATCAGAAAGGTGATGGCAAAAAAATATACCGGCCTCTTACTATCAGGGAGAGTATTTTAGCAAAGGTGGAGGATTTTAACCGAGAATATGATAAATCAGGTATAAAAAGAGATTTGGAAGATCGTTTAAAGTTTTTTGACTGCAATGCCAACTTAAGCAGTTGCACCGGAGTAGCTTATAAGGCAGCAACCAGTAAATTCAAAATTATACCTCTATGTCCAAACCTCATTGAGCTTGCATCTGATTTTAATCAAGATTTTATTCCTATAGATTATAATCTAATTGATGGCTACCAACTTGATTGGCAACATGACGATAATTATGAAGCACTATGGCTTGCTGCCTTGGAGGAAGACCAGACCTTACTTCGTGAGTATAAGCATATTGCTGTTCCCATCGCTCAGATAATGGATGAAATAGACGACTTTTATTTCTGCCTGAACTCAGGAAAGAATACTCCAAAAAAAGAAGACATTTTGGTACCTATTAGTATATCCAGCCCCCTTGTTCTTGAAACAATGGTTAAATACCCTGTATATTTTGTCCAACTTTCGAAAAAAGAAAAATAATCTGATCCAAATCCAACCTAAAGAACAGAATACCAATCAGCATAACTACGCTTATGGAGGCACAACATGAACACAAAAATCAAAGTTGATATTCGGGATGCAGATCTGCGCAAAGATTTGGATTCTTTACTGAAAGATATGGATGCTGTCCGGGCAGAAAGTATCGCTAAAGGAACGCCCCAGCATCCTAAGGAATACCAAAAATTGGCTTATAGGATGTCTACTGTCTTTAAAGGGCTTTACTCTGAACAATGGGATCCTCGTATCAATGCCATAGAACAAGCAGCAACTGAAAATCCATTGCTGCAGAATTATGATCGCTTTCAGGCGCATTATTGGAAAGATAACAAGGACGGTAAAGTTTTCTTAGAAAATCTTGCCCAGCTGGCCATGGATTTCTTTGTTCCGGCTGATTTTGTTGCTCTTTTTGCTCAGAATGCTGAATATCACCTGCTGCAGACGCTGAACTTACTGGATGGAAATCGCGCTGCTCCGCTCCAGGATGGAATTTCCTTAGGTGAATTTGTGTCCTTAGAAGAGATGCAGGATCCATTGAAAGTAGTGCAGGCTTATCAGCGCTTAGGGCACCCTCGAGCTGTCTTTAAATTGAGCAATGCTGAAAAAGCTGCAGGGAATCTGATCAAGCTGGGCTATGATGCACGGCTTGATGGTCAGAAAGTGGTAGTTAATTATTCCCCGCCCGGAGTTGATACATTCTTGAAAGCAGCTTTTGGATACAACGAAGTGCACCAGCAGGGAGAACTGTATTTGGCGGCGGCGAATCATAAAGAACATCATGTCCTGTTGAAGAACGGATTAAGATGCGCTATTGATAGAGAAGATACGTTTGGTAGCGCTGCTAAAACCAAAACTGGCGCCATTGAAGTGCATAAGGATAAACGTTGGGGATACTTCAACGAAACCGGTAAACCTTTCTTTGAGCGATTCTTTGAAGAACGTCTTACCGAAGGGTTAGCTGAAAAGATTGCCGGATTGGAAAGTAAAGTTGGAAGAGATAAAACAGAATGGCTGATCAATTCTGGGGTTCCTTTAGAGAGCATATCAGAACTTCCCAGCAAAGGAGTAGAGCTGGTCTATGCTGCAGAAGTGAAGCCGAGCCTGACCCTGCTTACCCAAGCTGAAAACATTGCCGCCAAAATTGACGATTTTTCTTCTTTCGTGAGAGCGTATAACTCTATTCAGGCAGTCGAGCTTCCCGGACAGAAAACGTTCTGGGAGATGCTGGATCAGCTTTCGGAAGAAGCAGTTTCATATATCGTTGCCGATCTGGTGCAGGCGCAGAAGACCCATGGCGCAAAATTACCGCAGCTGATGCAAGCGTATCAAGAGAGAAGAATGACGCATAAAAACGCTGAAACGCTGTTGTCCAGTGCGATTGATTATATATTGACCGTGAAAGAGGGGATTTAAATGCCGGTAGATTTTAGTCTTGGCTGGAAAGAGAAAAAGGAGCCGATAATCAAACCACCTTATAGCTTAGACGATTATTTGGTGCTTCAGGATGTGAAGTTTGAAGCGAAAGCCACCTACGAAGGCAGCAATAAGAAACTTTTGACCTACGACGCTAGCCTGGCCAGTTTGAGAAGCCGCGGTCAAACCAGACATCCTCGTCCGCAGGAAGTGTTCGGCCTGCTGATCGCCAATCTTGAAAACAAAGTAACTGCTGAACAGAAATCAATAGCTGAGGACATGCTGAACAGCTATGGCGAATGGCTGAGTGCGGCGATGGAAAGAAACAAAGATAAACTTACAATTTACACCGATCCAGAAGGATTGGTGTGGAATGGTTCTACTTATGTGATGGAAAATTTCACGTTTGAAAGTAAGAGAGATTTTTCTATCGCCGGCATTCCATCAACTAAATTGGTCGATTTGAACCAGTTTGGCAATGATCTTGTTGAATTTTTGTACACGCGGAAGTTTGCGCAGCTGCCGCAGGCAATGTGTGAAGACGGTAAACGAGCGCAGTTATACTTGCCTGCTGACGGACAGATTCTGCCTGCTGGTCGTGGCAGCTTCGGCAGCAGGTTCTATGTCGGCAGCTACAACTACAACAACAGGGCTTCTCGCGGGGTAGTCCCGTCGTCGCGCGCGAAAAAATGAACCATGTGCGATAAGTTTTTTATAATGATCATTTCCCTGTTTGTTGTCCTCAAAATGCCCCATACCGCAGCACACTGCGGCTAGGTGAGAGGGTGGACTACACGTCCTGCCATCACGGCAAGAGCTTGGCTTTTAGTCAACATTGCTATAAAATACAGCTGCAACAGCAAGTAATCTTTTGGATGAACGACTGGAGCAGCAGTGAAAACGAAAGGTGGCGGGGCTACTGAGCTGCCTGCTGGTCGTGGCAACTTCAACAACAGGTTCAATGTCAACAGCTGCAACTACAACAACAGGGCTTCTCGCGGAATAGACTGCCTTAGCATTTTGAGGATTTTTTCAGGCATGAAAACATACCAGAAATTATACCAAAAGCTTTGTTCTTTTGATAATTTGCAAATAGCATACCAAAAAGCAAAAAAAGGAAAATTATCCCCGCCTTCCGTAGCTGAATTTGCTGAGCATTGGCAGTATCATCTTTGGAAACTGCATCATGAATTGTGCAATAAAACCTATCAACCCCAACCCCTGAAGATTTTTATTCTTCGCGACCCTAAAACGCGGCGTATCTGCGTCAGCCAATTCCGGGATCGGATCGTTCATCATGCTTTAGTTAATATCTTGCAGCCTATCTTTGAGCCGAGATTCATTTACGATAGTCACGCCAGCAGAAGAGGCAAGGGAACATTTTTAGCGCTGAAGCGAGCAGCTATTTTTATCCGAAAAGTAACCCGAAATGGAAGATTGGTCAAAGAAGCTAAAAACAACAACCAAGTCAAAGGTTATGCTTTAAAGTGCGATATTAAGCGTTACTTTGATAATGTTGATCATAAGTTGTTAATAGGCATTATCAGCAAGAGGATTAAAGACCAAGAGGTATTATGGCTGATTACTGCAATTCTCAACAACTACAATTCTGGTGTTTCTGGAAAGGGCATGCCTCTAGGCAACTGGACCAGCCAGTTCTTTGCCAACATTTACCTTCATGAGTTAGATCATTTTGTCAAGCATGAATTGAAAGCAAAATATTATCTTCGCTATGTTGATGACTTTGTTGTTTTTCATCAATCAAAAACAGCTCTTCGGGAATATGAACCTAAAATAAAAGAATTTTTATCTTCTCTCAGGGTTGAGCTGCATTCAGATAAGTGTAAAATAATTCCCTTGAGTAGCGGGATAAATCTTCTTGGCTTCCGCATTTTTTATCATCATAAATTAATTAGGAAACGCAATCTACGCACCTTCCGAAGAAAGATGATTTTGCTTTTTGAAGATTATGGATCAGAAAAAGTCTCTGTGCAGCAAGTATTTGATATTTTTAACGGTTGGAAAGGTTATGCCTTACTGGGCAATTCCTACACCATTTGCCAAAAGCAGGAAGAATGGATAACAAAAGAGTTAGGTAGAAGAACCTTCCCTAATCCCCATAAACTTTTATAAAACACCTATATTCCGTAGTATATATGTGTGGCATCATCGGGATTTTCAACCAAAAGGACGCGTTTGCTAAAGTAAAAACGGCGTTAGCTCTGCTTCATAACCGGGGCCGGGATGGTTTCGGCATCGCCGGCAGCAGGGAAATCCAGCATCATAAAGAGCTGGATGAATTCACTTCTTTATCCGGCAAACATTTTCTCGGTCATTCCCTGCACGCAGTAGTAAGCCAAGTGCCCCAGCCCTTGAAGAAAGAAGGCTTATTGGCGGCTAACTGCGAGATTTACAATTGGGAAGAACTTAATAGAAAATATAATTTTAAGGTCAAAAACGATGCAGAACTGCTCTTATCTTTCTTAGATAAATTTGGGATAGATAACCTTCAGGAGCTGGACGGAGTTTACGCTTTTGCTTATTGGAAAGAAAATACCCTCTATCTGGCCAGAGACATCCTGGGAGAAAAACCGCTCTGGTTTGTCCATAACACCGATGCTTTTGCTTTCGCTTCCGAAAAGAAAGCGCTGGAAAAGTTAGGTTTTCTCGACATCCAGGAACTCAATCCGAGAAGCAGGATCAAATATGGATTAAAAGAAAACCGATTAGAATTCATCAATCGGGAATTTTTTTCTTATCTTCCAGAAACTGCAGAATCATTTGATATTCTTAAAGAAAAAACTGCCGCCCTTCTTGACCAGGCTGTCGAAAAAAGGATTCCCGGCAAGAGATTCGGCCTTTTATTTTCTGGGGGGATAGACTCCACTTATCTGGCCAAATCCTTTAAAGATCGGGGCTGCGATTTCACTTGTTATACCGCAGTATTAGATTCAGAAGCCGTCCCTGCCGATCTGGAATCCGCACAAAAGGTTGCCCGGGAGTTAGGGCTGAAATTGAAAGTCAAAAAAATTAAATTGGAAGAGATATCTTCCTATCTGCAAAAAATTGTCCCTTTGATCGAAGATTCTAATGTAGTAAAAGTTGGCGTAGCGTTGACTTTCTATGTTGCCTGTGAGATGGCTAAGGAAGATGGCTGCAAGGTTATTTTCTCCGGCTTGGGCAGCGAAGAGATATTTGCCGGCTATGAGCGGCATAAGAATTCCGCGAACATCAATCAGGAATGCGTGTCTGGGTTGTTAAAAATGTATGAACGCGACTTATACCGGGATGATGTGCTCACCATGGATAATAGCTTGGAGCTGCGCCTTCCATTTTTGGATCTAAAGCTGATAGATTACGCTTTGAAGATTCCCGGCAAGTACAAGATCAAAGAAGGGGTCACTAAATACATCCTGCGGGTTATTGCTTTGGAAAAAGGGATTCCGCAAGGATCTGCCTTCCGCAAAAAGACGGCCGCACAGTACGGCTCCAAATTTGATTATGCGCTGGGAAAATTAGCTAAGAAAAACAAATTTCCTTCAAAATCAGCCTATCTAAAAACATTTTATCCCTCTCACAATGTAAAACTGGGCGTTTTATTCTCTTCCGGAAAAGATTCCACGGCAGCGGCGTACATAATGAAACAACAGAATTATGGATTAACCTGCCTTATCCATATCCGATCAGAAAATCCAGATTCGTATATGTTCCAAACCGCAGGAACCGAGCTGGTAGAATTGCAGGCAGAAGCGATGGGATTGCCGATCATCATCCAGAAAACCAAAGGCGAGAAAGAAGCAGAGCTGGAGGATCTGGAAACCGCCCTGCTGAAAGCAAAAGAGCAATATCGGATAGAAGGTGTAGTTTCCGGCGCATTATTCTCGACATACCAGCGGGATCGGATCGAAAATATCTGCGATAAATTAGGCCTGAAGATATTTTCCCCCTTATGGCATAAGCCGCAGGATCAGCATATGCAGGAACTGCTTGACAACGGATTTGAGATTATTTTAACTTCAGTCGCCGCAGAAGGATTGGATAAGGGTTGGTTAGGAAGGAAAATCGATCAGAAAATGATTGATGATCTTAAAAAATTACATAAAAAAGTAGGAATTAATGAAGCTTTTGAAGGCGGTGAAGCCGAAACAGTAGTTCTAGATTGCCCATTGTTTAAGAAAAAAATATTATTAATAAAAACGGGAAAATCAATGAGTTCGGAAAATTCAGGCCAATTGATAATAAAAAAAGCTATCTTAATTAACAAGTAATTTATATTTCCCATTCTCAATTCTTTCTAGTAAACCTTTTTTCTCAAATCGGTGAATATAACAGCTTGGGCTTTTGTAGCCTTGTTTCTTCATGATGCTTACGAAATCTTTTCTTGCTATAATTCCATTTTTTTCAACTGCTCTAATAAACTCGAATGTTGAATACTGGCGTCTATTTGCTCTAATTTTTAACATTTCTTCACACATTTCTCTTTTTTTCTTTGAAATAAAATTAATCTCTTCAATGAATCTATTTATGTCGTCTGCATAGATTAGTAACGTCCAACGTGCACTAACCTTACCTGCTCGAAAAGCAGTTTTATTTTGTTTAATTGCTTCTAAAGTGATTTTACTATTAATACTAAAATGCTTTTTTAGAAGAATAAATTCACCTAATAGTGGAAGCGGGGGAAATTCCTTGATTTTATCGTAGAGTAAGGGGTATTTTTCTTGAATCTCTCCAGTATAAACTCTTCTATCGGGAGGTAGTTCTACATTTACATATTTTGAAATATCAACATACCTGGAAAGTTTAATATATCTTTTTATCTGATTCTTGTTTAGTATGGGGCTTCCCTCAGCCTCAAAAGCTATTTTAAGATATTCTCTAGCAAGTTCTTTGTTAAGCAGAATAAACTTGGGGATATGTTCACTTACAGGAATTAAATGCCTTATTTTAGCAGGAGCTCTAGATCTCTTGAAGCCATTCTGGAAATCTACTGCAATATTTTTAGAAAAATCCTCAGATATTAAATTTCCTATTTTTATTTTGAACCTCTCATGGAAAAATTGTTCTGGAACGTTTAACGAAAATTCGGAAGAAGTAGATCCTTCAGAAAGCATCAATGAATAAAGAGTTGTGTACTCATGATTTTCTAATTTTATTGGAAAATTAACATTTAAACAATCATTTCCCTTCATCGTTCTTTTTATTCCAATAATAAGGTTATTAGTTTCTTTACTTAATCCACAAGCTTTCTTCAATCTTTCTATACTAACAAAATTACTTTTACCCAATCTATGTAAATTATCTGGGAAGTGTTTTAGTAAAAATTGTGTTCCATTAGGCAGATCAAACCAATGAATTTCTTTCTTATTGGGTGCTTCTTTTAGATAGTCTTCAACTATTCTCTCATCTTCATACCAGGGGGAGAGATTAATAGTGTTTTTCATTTCCAATCTAAAAAATGAAAAACTATTTAATCTTATCTCTTTGTAATTAGCGGGAGAGTTTGAAGCAAAGATTTAAATAATTAACAACCATTAATTCCCACTATGAAAACCGTCATGTGCTTCGGCACTTTTGATTTATTGCATCTGGGCCATCTTAACTATTTTCAGCAGGCCAAGAAATACGGGGATTATCTGATGGTGGTAATTGCCTTAGATAAAACTAAACTGATGCAAAAGAAAGAGATTATTTTCTCTGAAAAGGAACGCCTGGAGTTGGTAAAAGGATTAAAAATTGTCGACGAAACGGTGCTCGGTTATCCTGAAGACTATTTTAAGATTATTGAAGAAAAGAAACCCGATGTCATTTTCTTGGGATACGATCATCAAATCAGCGAGAAAGAATTGGTCGTGAAGTTAAAAGAACGCGGTTTGCAGCCGGAAATATGCCGCGCGAAACCGTTTAAATCAGGGAAGCATAAATCGACGCTGTTGAGAGAGAAAGTGATTAAGGGGTATTAGTGGCTTGTTGGCAAAATAATCTTTCAAATTCTGCGCATTCTGCTTCGGTCAGTCCTCCATACCTATCTTTAGAAGAAGCAAACTCTCTTAGCTCTTCATAAATGGAAGTCTTTGCTTCTTCTGGAAGATCATCATCTTCTTGCATTTCTTGCGCAATACCGTTTAGCCAACCATCAACATCACTACTTATTTCTTCCGGCACAAGAGGTTTATTTTCTTTAGTAGTATAAAAGGCGGGAGTTAGTTTTGCTCCAGAGAATTTACCTTTTAGCTGTTGCAAAATGTCCTTTATGTCTAATGCCATAGAGCTTATATCTTTGTACGGTCCGACAAAGCCTATACCAATACCGCCTGATACATCGTCAAAGTTGTATTCATCGCCAACAGCGGAGAGATGAACCAATACAGTAAGCTCCAAATCCTTTCCTAAATCATGATATTGTTCCTTGAAATTTTTTTGCTCATCATCTGACAAGTGGACCATATTTGGCGGAAAAGTTGACGCCCAAGGTTTTTTCTTTTTGAATTCTTCATTCCTCCTGATCCATCGTTCATCAAAACCTGATTTTTCTCTGTACTCAGACATAGCTGCTTTAGTAAGGCTCTCTAGTGTTTCTCTGGTTTTTAGGTTAGATTCATAAACTACTTGCCGTACTCGTTGCAACACTTCTTCCTGAGTATCATATATCTGGACCAATCCCATATTTTTCTTGATGAATTCCTTCTTTAAATAGATTTCTCTTCTTTTCTGATAACCAACTCCTTCGGAATCCTATATTCGTCCCATCTGACTCTTCCTTCTTTAACTGCATCTCGTATCTTTCTCTGCACCGAATTCAGTTCTGAACCGCCGCTTTTCACTTCCACAAACACTATTTCCGTAACAGCTTTTTCATCTAATCCACTGAACACAATCAAATCAATCGGCTTGCCCAGAAATTTGCATTCCGTCGGCTTGTACTTGAAATTAGGCAGATATGGCGCCAGTTGTTCAGAAAACTGTCCGCTTAGTGAAGCTCTGGAACGATCAATAGAATCTTTCTTGATTTCCGGGATTTGTTCTTCCCAATGCTTATCCCGCTTCATAGCTCCGGCAGAAACTCCAATCCGGTAAGCGAGAGCAGCCACCACTATGAATAAAACCAAAACTAATATCCACAAGGGGTCCATGTATAACTGCGTTTTCGGAAAGCTTAAATATCTTTCTCCTAAATAAAACTCAAAACAAAAGGAGGCTATCAAATGGTATTGAAGAAATTGCAGAAGTATCACGCGGAAGGGTATGCGATATTTCGCGTAATTGTCGGGTTAATGTTTGTGCAGCATGGCGCGCAGAAGTTGTTAGGTTGGTTCGGTTCTCAAGGAACCGTGTCGCTGCTAAGTCTGATGGGCTTTGCAGGTACGGTCGAACTGGTCGGCGGATTGGCAATTACGTTAGGATTTTTCTCCAGGCTCGCTTCTGTAGGCGGAACAGCAATCATGGTCGGCGCGTTAGCAACAGTACATTTCCCGCAGGGATTGGTGCCGATAGTAAATAAGGGAGAATTGGCGCTCTTATTCCTGGCCTGTTTTATAATTGTGGCTGTGCATGGCAACGGCAAATGGAGTTTAGAACAAGCACTGCTTAAGAAGGAACTATTTTAAAGTTTATTTTTTTTATATTTTTCTTTGTTAACCATAAATAATCTTAAAAAACTTCCATATAAAGAAATTACATATTAGCCTTGCTGATGAGATTTTCCAAAGAGGAGACAAATTCATCATCTTTGATATGCCCGCCATATTTTGCGATGTTAAAGCCGACCGGATCTCTGCTTACCTCTGCCCCGCCGATGTGCCAGACCGACGCTTCCAGCATCCTTCTGTAAAGCAGCAGCGCATCTTTATCTTCCGGAGAGATATCCCTCTTTTTGATAGGTTTTCCGCCTTCGAATTTCTTAAGGATCACGCTGTCGATACTGCTGAGTTTTCCGTGGACGGTGATGGCCGCAGTAATTCCATTTTTCTGGTCGTCAGCATGGAGGATAAGATGTCTTGGCTCATCAGGCAGATTCCTTTCCACATAAAATCCCTTATGCTTCCCGCCATAGCTTTCAAAGAACAAGACGAATATATTTTCTTTTTGTTCCATCTGCGTGTAAAGGGTATGGGCAAGAATCTTAGCATAAATAATATCAGCGATCCTTTGATTATCGCCTTTTGGTCTTTTAGCCGTCTCCTGCGAAAAATACGGTGCTGACATATCAAGTTTAAAATCAGTTTCCGGCGCATAAGGTTGAGAGAACAAGCTCAATGCAGTCAAAGCGGCAAACGTAAAGACCATAACTTAGATAATTGCTGCGCCTATATAATCTTTTTGACCTTAGAGCCGATTTCAAATAATATTAAAATAAATAATAAAAAATAATAAAATTTTTACTCCAGTTCAGCATCAATGACTTGCTTAAAGCTGCTGAATGGCTGTGCTCCGCTTACCAGTTTCCCGTTTATTAAGAATCCTGGTGTTCCCTGAATTCCTGCGGCAGCTCCGTCAGCTGTATCTTTACGCACTTCCGAAGCCATCGCTCCGGAATCCAAACATTCATTGAACTTGGCAGTATTTAAGCCCAATTGTTTTGCGTACTGCTTGAATCCGGCCGTGCCGCCTTCCACTCCTTGCTCGAACAGTAAATCATGCATTTCCCAGAATTTTCCCTGCTCTCCAGCGCATTCCGCAGCTTCTGCCGCTTTCTGAGCGTTCTGGTGGAAACTCAATGGAAAGTCCCTAAACACTAATTTTACTTTACCGGTTTTGATGTATTCTTCTTCGATCAGGGGTAAAGTGTCACGATAGAACCTGGCGCAGAAAGGACATTCAAAATCGCTCCATTCAATGATGGTTACTGGAGCATCTTCATCGCCTTTCACGGCATCATCATCCAATAAGTCTTCAAAATTAACTGCGACAGCCGGTTCAGGGTTGTCAACAACCGTGCCCCCGGTAGGGGCAGAATTATTATTACCTTTGAATGTTAGCACAACTAAAACTATGATCAATACGACAGTAGTGACTTTCCAAAACATATCACTGCTAAACTTTTTAGGTTTCGCAGCTGAATCAACTTTATGCATCTCTTCCATAATTTAAACCTCCCTTCACTTTTAGCTCTAAAATAAGCAGACCTATATATTCTTTTGGGTGTGGAAGGAAAATAAGCTTAGATATTCTTATTATAGGACTCACTCAATTTAAATCTGTCAGCAACCCGTATTACATATCCTCCCCAAGGCAATTCTACGCTATTTGTTATTTCTTGTTGGCCAAAATTTCGGAGAATGTTTTCAACTTGTTCATGATTAAAACCGAAACGGCTTAGATCGCTGTTCCATGAGGAACTGGCGCCCTCTAGTTCTTCTGGCAGCAAACAATCACGCAACTCGATTTCGCCCCGTTCTTTATATAATATACGAAGAGTCTCTGACCAAGCGGAAGCAATAAGTTCAGTCCCTACCTTGAGTCGTAATATCCTCAGTATACGGGGATCTGGCGGTAGGAAATCGTCATAAGGCCAAGGAGGTAGGAATTCGTCTTCCAAAGTCTTATCTGTAGCTTCTTCAGCAGCATACTTTTTTTCTTCTGTGATAAGATTAACGATGGGAGCAACATACGGCTCTAACTTATCACAAAGGGTATCATAAGCTCTTCCGGCAGCCATATAATGCTATTATGAATCTAATGTTTAAAAATATTTCTAAAATATTAGAACTGTTTTAATTACAATAATAAGCTATTCATAAACAATAATAAAGTTATCAACGCCGAAAGCATACAGTAAAAACAATAATCTTTGATTTTGTATATCTGCACCCATATTAAGAAAAGCGAAAATAGCAATCCTCCCCCTGCCGCAAGTTTGATCAGTATTTTAAGAAGAATGAATTCCGGCGCAAGGAAAACAATGATCCCTGCTGCCAGCATGGATGCGTAAAACAAAAGCCCCAGAACTTCATTTCTGAAAAAGAAAATATGCGACCATTTGCTTTCAGTAACCGTGCTGCAATCATGATCCAGCGGACAGACTAACGGCTTAGCGTTGTTTTTATAATGTTTCCAGACCAAATATCCGGCATCCACTATGCCGGCGATAGCTAAGGTCATGAATGAAGCAGTAAATACCGTGCTCATTTTTTTAGATGCAAGACCCCCAAAGCTACTGCTGCCAGCAATAATCCTATGTCGCGGAAGACGATTTCTAAAACCGTAATATTTGCCGCAGTTATTATCAATAATGTCAACGCCGCAAACACGGCCGCTTCTTTTGTTTTCCAACCGGAAAGGAGCCAAAAAGTCAGTCCGGCTTGGTGCAGGGAAAAAGCCACTAATAACAAAGCTTCAGGCAATAAGTTTCTGAAAAACAAGGGCATGAATCCGATCCACGCTTCTGGCTGCAATGTAGCATCGATCGCTGCGAAGAGAAAAGGCACTGCCAAGGCAACTCGCAGAATAAATGAAGTTAATTTTGAATAATCGCAGGTTGTTTTTTTCATTCTACCACTATAGTGCCAGTCAAAGGCACGTTAAGATGATCGTGATATTTCCAAGAGCCGATTTCATCAAATGTAAAAGAAAAGGATTCTCCCTGCGCCAAACCTTTGCAGGCATCGAATATCGCTTCGCCGGTTCCGCATTTTTCGATACTCGAGCCGGGGTACATGGTATGCGTAGGATGCCTAGCGGAAGCCGGCCAATGTTCATTGGCGTCTTCATTGACAAAAGTGACGGCCGTTCCGGCCTTTACAGTCAATGTTTTTGGAGAAAATCCCTCGGCGGTAATGGTAACAGTGTTTCCGGCCGCTAGCTCTTCATCATTTCCGGCATTTTCTCCCGTCACTTCCGGAATTGAGGTGTTACATCCAATGAGAAAAATAGATAATACTAAGAAACTGATTATTATCAAACCTCTTTTCATACATCAAAAGAAATAAAACTCGTTTATAAAACTTGTTAAATAGAGCTAACTCATAATCTTACAATATGCATTTATTTTATTTCATATATGCGTAACCATTATATAGCTCTCGCTTACTAATATTTTATGAAAAAGATTCTTGTTGCTGGCTTTGCTTCACTTTTAAGTTGTGTTAATCAATACTCTGCTCCCAAACAATATGATGTCGCAGAAGCTAAAATCAAACTTGCGCAATGCCTCGCGCAGGAAGCGGAGTTTTTTGGTGCTTACTGGTGTCCGGCCTGCATCAAGCAAGAGAAAGCTTTCGGTCCGGATGCCTGGAATGTCTTTAAGAAAAACTACATCGAATGTTCTGACAGAAGCTCTCCGGAAGAACGCCAAAGATGCGATAAGGAAGAGTTTGAAACCTTCCCTTTCTGGAAATTTAAGAATGGGGAAAAAATCAACGGTTACAAAACTTTAGAACAGTTGGCCAAACTTTCTGGTTGCGATAATCATTAACTATAAAATCATCAACCCAAAAATCCCCTGATTTTACCGGCACGCAGGACTAATTCGTTTATGGCTTCACAATCATTATCTCGGTATGCCTTAGCTATTTTTGTCGTGATCTCCTGGTGTTCCCGGTTAACTTCGTACTTGAACATTTTTGCAGTCTTAGATATTTTTTCTTTCATCCTCGGTGAAAGCAGGTCTAAATTTTTTTCATTGAAATATTGGAGTGCTTCCCCCATATCATATTCAAAATTGGTGTAACCTGTTTTTATGTTGGCGAAGTCTTCTTCCGTAAGTTCCGAAAGCCCGAATAATTCCGGCGATATCCCCAAAGAGTATAACACTGCGCAGAAAGTTATGGTTCTCGGGAGTTTTATCCCGGAAGCATTTCTGGAATATCCAAAAAGGCCGATGTGCATTTTTCTTTTTCTTCTTCCCGGAATGTATTTACTAAAATCATTAACTAATGGAGCAATCTCTTTTATAGTATCAGCATAATCTTTGTGTATAGCATCAATATATTTCAAAGCCATCTCTTCGTCAATTTCAAAAGGTTTTCCTCTTTCAGTCTGGTTTAGGTATTCTATCGCTTCTATTACTTGCTTGATAGGGTAATCATATTTGAATGCAGATTGGACGGTAAATGTTTGCACACTCGGGTATCCTTCCAGGATTTTCCTGACAGTAGAAGGTTTAAAATTGCCTCTGAATGGAGCTGATCCCAGCCCTATTATGGGCAGTATACTTATCCCACATTTTTTTTCCAGAGAACTTATTCTCTGCAGAGCCACTTTCACCAGCAGTATCGCTGCTACGGAGCCGTAATTCATTGCCGGATCGCTTCTCGCATACCATACTCTCTGAAAATCTTTTATTTTTGCATATTGGATATATTTTTCTATATAAATATGGGAATTTAATATTTCTTCTTTAGTCTCAAAAAGAGGAGTTATCCGGATATGCTTCGGTTTGAAATTTCCTAGCCATCCTTTCAATTTCATATCTCCTATTTTTTTGTTAGGCAGATTCTTAACCAAGTGCCGGTACAATTCACGGATTCTTATCAACGGCTTTTCAGAGGTGCACATGGGCATGACTATCTCAAATATGGGGCTGGTATCTTCTTGGTAGAATACCGTGGCTACGTCGTGGTTTCTGGGTATGGAGAGCATCAATTCGGGGATTATTTTAGCTTCGTTCTTTTCGACATCCGGATTCGGCGCTCTGATAGTGAGAAATTTATGTTCTCCTAATCTGTTCTGCCGGAAATAATCCGGATATTTTGAAAGGAGCTTATGGACTACATAATTATCTACTTCTTTCCCTTCCACATCCCACAATTGCTCGTCTATCCCCAGGCACGAATATACATAGAATGCTTCTTGCACTTCATCGTCCCCAGTTAAGGTTTGGTTTGACGCGAAGGAAGGGATAGCTACGTTATCGGGATGCTGTGTTGACATGGTTCTTGCTATTTTTGTTTTCATGGTTCAATTATTATGGGCACACCAAGCATTTAAAAATCGTTTTAGTCTTTCCAAGCCCTTTCTTATAGTATTGATGTCTGAAGCATAACTTATCCTCACATATCCTTCCATCCCGAACGCTATTCCCGGAACAAGAGCTAATTTTTCTTCATGAAGCAGTTTTTTGCAGAACTCTTCGCTGTTGGCATCGCCGGGAATTTTGAAGAATATGTAGAACGCCCCGTTTGCCCCTTCTGTTTTTATCCCGCACGATTCCAGTTCTGATATAACCCAATTCCTTTTGTTTTTGAATTCATTAATCTCATGGCGATAGTCATCCCGGGTCAATCCTAATGCCTCAACTGCCATATATTGTGACACCGAGTTCGGGCCGGAAGTGACTTGGCTCTGAAAATTTTCCATGAGTTTTATTATGTTGGAAGGCCCGGTCGCATACCCTACTCTTAAACCCGTCATGCTGTGGGCTTTTGAGCATCCGTTGATGATTATTGTTCTTTTTTTTACATCTTCTCCATAATCTGCTATGCTCTTATGCGTTCCTTCGTAGATAAGGTATTCATAAATCTCATCAGAGATTACATAAAGGTCATTTTTTACAGCCAGTTCTGATATTTTTTTAAGTTCTTCTTCCTCAATCACCGCGCCGCTGGGGTTGCACGGCGAATTTAAGATGATGGCTTTTGTTTTTTCAGTTATTTTTTGTTCTATGCAGTCCGATCTTATCCCCAAACTGTTGGTGCATTCCGCTATGACCGGCACCGCATCAAAATATTTAATCTGGTCGGCGTAGCTTACCCAATACGGTTTTATCAGTATGAATTCATCTCCCGGATTTGCCAGCACGCCAATAAGATTGAACAGCGACTGTTTTGCTCCGGTGGAAATAACAATCTCATTTTCCTTATAATCTAAATTGTTATCGCGTTTTAATTTTTCAATTATCGCTCTCTTAAGTTCGGGTATTCCCGCGACCGGCGTATAGGTATTCTTGTTGTCATCTATGGCTTTTTTCCCCGCATCCTTTATTTCTTTCTTAAGAACCAGCCCTGGCTCTCCTATGCTTAAATCAATCACGTCCTGCCCTTCTTTTCTCAGCTCCCTGGCCTTTGCAGAAATCATGAGCGTCGATGACGGTTCCACTTTTGACAGTTTAACAGACAATTCTTTTATTTTGATCACCTAAGGGCGAGACAGCAGCACTTTTTTTAAATATTTGCGCCAATTTTAGCGAAAGAGGCGCCTAAGAAAACAGAAAAAAATATTTAATCGTTGTCCACTCTCGGAGCAAGGATGAAACTCAAAGATAACTTGTCTTTTAGTTTATATTCCAATTTCAGGGGGTAATCGTTATTAAAATACAACGATACATTCTCCGCTAACTTTCCTCCGGGAATCATCTTCTTCAAATACTCCAAAGAATATTTAGCTTTAAGCTTATCGTTGGAAGTAGTCTTAATTATGGTGGTATCATCTGGTTTTATTTCGATAAACGCTTTAGATAAATCTCCTTCGGCTTTCACAGACAATAGGTCTTTCTCACCCAAAAAAGTAACTGATTCGGCTACCACGCTGACATCTTCAATCGCTTCGGTCAAGACGTCCGAACGCAATTCGATAGTAATAGGAAAAGACAGCTCCGGAACCCGCTGCTCTTTATCTTCCAATTCCAAGGTGGGAATCGAAAACGACCTTATCACATTGCTTTTCATCTGAATTTTCAACTTGTGGTCTTCGGTGGTCTCCAAAGTCAATATATCTTCGGCTTTTGCCCGCCGCAGAATCTGCTTCAGATTATTCAGGTTGATGCATATTTCTTCCAGATCTTTAACTTGGTACTCGGTAAAACAGCTGCTTAATAATTCAAACACTACCAAAGCTACATTGGCCGGATCCATAGCTACTAATTTTAAACCATTAGGTTTGGCAGTAAATTTAGCTTCTGTGACTAAGTCAGAAACGATAGAGATGCTTTCCTTAAAGTATCGTGATTCAGCTAAGACTAATTTCATGTGATCCCCCTTGACAGCTACTCCCTCTGAAAGCTTTCAGACTGGGGCCATTTATAAAATTTGTTGTTGTGAAGTGATGTTTTTTCTTTTAACCTGGTCCGGCGGGAAAACATTAGTGTTGTCAAAGAAAACTGACCACCGCCGGTCAATAGACCGGCGGCACATAAAAACTAACCACGATTAGTTTTTAGTGCTGAAATTTGATGGTTTTCAAATTTCATGCATGCTCGCTTCGCTCGGGTCAGTTTTCTGACCCTGCTTTTTCCAATTGAGGTGAAATCACCGATTCACCACCAGTGAATACACTGGTGGAAAAAGCAGATTTTAGTTTTACCTTTCCGAGCTCCCTTGAAAGCTAACTCCAGATTTTCAACTGAGCAGAGTTTCTCATAAAGATTTCTTGGTTCCGTTACCATTTAGCAATAATCCAGAGTACGTGGAAAGCTCCGTCGATAAGTGATTAGTTCTCGTCAGTAAATAGTCT